>JBDLRR010000363.1:0-4563 GCA_039799985.1 Pseudomonadota bacterium
TTGGAGCGGGAAACGGGACTCGAACCCGCGACCCTCGCCATGGCAAGGCGATGCTCTAGCCAACTGAGCTATTCCCGCACGAAGTGAGATGGGGTGTTACTTGAGCGTCACCTCATTTGTCAAGTCCAGAACCAAGGCGCGTTCTTGGTTCCAGAGCTTGGCTGTAATAGAAGGTTGGCATTAAAGTTTTTTGCCACCCCTGAAAGGAGCATTGGCGGTTGAAAGAGCAGCGGGACAGGGCGCCAACCTGGAAGACTTTCGGTCGCAGCTACACGCTGAGACTGGCGGCCCATGTTCTCACGACTCACATCCTTTGGATTGGCCTGCTTTTTTATGAAGAATTGAAAAAGACGCTCCCTGTCGGTGAGAGCGCCGGATATTGGTTGCGTTTGGTTAATCACCTTGAACGATTCTCGACCGATGCGCGCCCGGCTGTCGTGGCAGGGATGTTGACTTTGTCATGTGTGGGCTTGGCTTGGACGTCTTTGACTCTGGCGATTCCGCTTTGGCTTTCGCTTTGTTTTTGCGCCGCGATGGTTGGAGTGGGAGGTTTGTTTGCGCGTTTCCCCATTCCCGAACAGGCCTCGCATTGGCTGGTTTTTTGGGGGCCAGAAACTCCCCGGATTTTTCAATTGGGTTTGATTTTCTTGGCAGGCGGCTTGTCGGTCGGATTCCTTCTCACGAAACTCGCCAGACAGTATGCCCAGCTCAATCAGGATCGGTTGGCCTTGTCTCCTGCAGAGGAAGATCTTGCCATCCGCGCCATCGTGCAATCAACTCTCCGGTTCGTTTTGATTGTTCTTGGCGCCGTTATTCTGTGGAATGTAGCCAACACGCGCCCGATTCCAGCAGTTGCGCAGGCAGACCCACGTGAAACGAAGCCGTCTGTTTTGCTCCTCGCAGTCGACAGTGAAATGCAGTTTGATCATCTCAGAAAGCGGCTGGGCGAACCGTTCTTTCAATCCTGGGTGGTGTTTGGAAGTCCAAATCTGAGCGCCAAGTTTGATGAGGTTTTGCAATGCAGGTATCCGATTCGTCTTGTTGGTCAAACCAGGCCCAAGAAGGCAAACGATGGGTTCAGGGATGTGAGGGATTTTTTTGTCCCTGCTGCGCTTGAGAGCACGGGATACCTTGCCAACTTGTTGCATACAAGCTCACCCGGTGAGGGCAGTGAAGCTCTCAAGATGTTGTCGCGAAATTTCTCTCATCTGCGATTGTTTCGTCGCTTTGGGTTGCTTCTGCCTTCGCGTGTCTTTTACACGCCCGACGTCCAGCTTTCTCAAATCAGGGAGGGACTGAGTCAAGCGGTTGGGCGCGGAAAGTCAGCATTTCTGACTGCATCGTTGCTTTCACGCAGTGGGCGACTGCAAACCAGCGACGACAGTGGGCAGTTTGAGACCTTTTTGCGTGCGTTGTCAGAGCATGGATGGCTTCGCAACATGATCGTTGTGCTGCTTGAATTTCCAAGTGGTCCGGTTGAAAGCAATTCAGATCAGTTGTCGATTGGTGCGACTTCGGCAAAAGTGTCTTTTTGGGCAACAGGAGCGTTGGCTGATTCGAGTCTCATTCCGTCGCCTCCGAAACTTGTCAGGGGAATCGATGTTGGCGCGAGCCTTGCAGCGAGGCTGAGGTTGTCTTCGGTTGTTGCACAATGCGACGGTTTTGCGTTGTTCGATATTTCGGAAAGGCCATCGATATTTCCGCGAGAGTTGGTCTATCAGGAAGTGGAAATGGATGAAAACCAAGATGTTTTTCGCAAACGCGGCTGGTTGACATCCGACGGTTATCGTCTTGAAATTAGGGAAAATCAGAATGGCGCCAGCGCCACGACCTTCCGTTTTTCTCTCAAACAGAACAGTTACGAACGGTCATTGCAACTGGTGGAAGAAAAAATTGTTCTGGAACCCGCAATCGGTGCCGAACTCAATCGCCAACTCGATGATTTTCTGAGATCCACCGGCGTGGAAATCTTGAACCTTGGAAATGGTCGCATGGCTTATTCGGAGCCTTTCAGACGCGTCCGTCTGTTGGAAAGATGAACGGGTGAAGGTGAGAATTTGAGAAAAACATTATTTAAAGATGCAGCACTTTTAAAGGACGCGATTGCGGTCGGCGCGCAACAGGCTCTTGGACGATTTATTCTCTGGTTGGGCTGTCATGGAGTTATTCTGCCTTGGTATTCCTGGGCCGAATCCAGTGTTTCGTCCCAAACCTTGGAACGCTACCGACGTCGAGCAATGGTTGCAAAATTGCGCGTCCAAAGATTCAAAATCACTCGTGGTCCTTTCTTTCTGCGGGGTGTTCTGGAGCAGCTTTTTGTTTTTTTTCGTTTCATGCAGTTCCCGGTTTTGTTGACAACAAAATTTCTTGGAGCCTTTGTTATTTGTCTTTTGCCCTTGGCAATTTTCTTTTTGATCAGAGTGTATTTACCCGTACCTCAGCGCATGTCTCGACAGCAATCATCAATGAATATCAGCCTGGTCGACAAAGCCGATGTTGTTCGACCGCGGATTTTGCGTCTCGACTCTGTTCAATCTCAAGTGGAATCAGACACAATTGAACTCTATCAAGATGGTCTTTTTGAATTTCGTCCGCTCGACAATCGGAGTGGTGAGGGACTTTTGATTCAGGGGCGCGGAGGTGCGCATGAAGAAATATTTCGGGGTTGGCGGCTGAATCCGGGTCGAGACCTGCTTGTTGCATTACCATCGGAAGTTGATACCAAAAATCTACGCTTGAAATATAAAGCGATCCCGACAGGTTTTGACTCTGGTCTTTGCAAGATTGACGTCACGACAGACGTTGGAGAATTTGTTTTTGCATCAACCTTTGATTCCAGTCCGGCTGTCAGGAATCGGTTTTTGAAGACCCCACTGACGCGCAGATTGCAGGAAAAACTCATGCCTGATCTGGCTCAGCACCAGTCGGTTCTTTCCTCCAGTCCGATTTCATTGAATCTCCCTTACGGAAAACACAATTTCAGGTTCAGTCTGAAGCGTATCGATGACGGCGAAAAGAGTGCCTGTGATGTGTTCTTATATGGTTTTGAAAAGCCAAGAGCTCCTGAAAACACGGCAAGAGTCGTGAAGAGGAATTTATTGCTCTTGCTTTTCAAGTCGCTGAATGCTGATCTTGCAGTAGATGACAAAGTCATGCCTTGGTTGTCGTCGGTTTTGAGGTCGTCCAGGGGAGTTGTATTCAACCAGCACCATGCGCTTGATGTGCGGGATAACCAATCATTCAACACTCTGATGGGAATCTCTGAAAGCGATGCCGTCGGTGGTCGAATGGCCGATCAGAATTTGTTCGAACGGGCACGGCAAAATGGATACAGAACGATTGTGTTGGGCGACCTGGATACATCCGAACTGCCGACCAAAATGATACCCGATATCATGGTGCGCATCACCAATAGAACATATCAACCAAGGCTGGTTCTCACTCATCTCATGCGAATCCTTGAGGATGAATCGAGTCCGCCTGCGTTTGTTGTGGTGCGGCTTGCAGGAATGCAATCACCATGGTGGCCGGTTTTTGCGGATATAGATTTGAATAAAATGCTTTTTGGTGGCAGCCAGCGCGGATTCATGGACACACTTCTGTTCGCGCATTCCAAGTCTCTCGACAAAGAACTGGCTTGGCATTTCGGTGAGCTCAAGAGAACCGGCTTGTTTAGCAAGTTTGATTTTGTAGTCACGGGTGAGAAGGGACTGGATCTTGGTCTTCAATTGCCTTCTCAACAGTCAGAGAAGGTGACGTTTACGTCTGATCTTCTACTCAATGAAGATTCACTGAGAGTTCCCTTGGTTTACATCCCATCTCCATCTTTGTCGCACAAGGATGACTCTTTGCAAGTTGTTCAGAATGTGAGCACGCATTTTGATTTGTCGAGGACAATTTGGGAAACCATAGGAATGACAGATGCCAAGTTTCCACTCGACGCCCGACGTCTTTGGAGAACTTCATCGCCTTCGCAGTCGCGGGAAAATTTGCTGTCTTCTTCGGTATTGGACGCTGGCGAGCAAATAAAATTGCTGCCCATTCACAGCAGGATTCAGGAAGGAGTCCTGTTCATTGATCCCAATTCAAGCGTCGGTTTTCTGAAATATGTCTCGCAAGCAGTCCCAGCACAAATGATCACTCGAAGTGTTCAAGGCTGGCCCGGGCGGCAGCTTGCTTTTTTTCCTGCGGGAGAACAGTTCAGGCAGGTGTCCCGTAAAGGTGCGCGTGAAGAAGTCTTGGGTCGCGTCAATAGTCGCTTTATCCGAGAGTCGCGCAGAATGATTCGAATGGGACGAAGATTTCCATTACGCTTTCGTTTTGAGTTTCATTCGAAGATGCCAATAGACTTGCAGATTGAAGAATCTATCGTCAAAGAATCTGGTCTTGTTGGCGAGCTGCCTTCAGGTCTCAAGAAGGAAAGTCGACGTAAAGACGACAAGACCATTCTTCATCGGCTTCATGGGGCGGTTGAGGAAGGTCAAATTCTGGAGATTTTCGGCAGCTTGAGCCAGTTGCGCTTTCTCGATATTGTCGGCCCGGCTGCTTTTGTCGCGTGTCCCG
>JBDLRR010000364.1:0-5064 GCA_039799985.1 Pseudomonadota bacterium
GTCTGCGTGACAAAATCAACAATCTGCAGATTGCAGACTTTGGAAAACTGAGAGCCGCGAAGGCAAAATCATATAAGCTCAGACTTGGCGTTCAGCTGGCCCACGGTGCCGATGGCGGAGCACCGTGAACTTTTATTTCTGATTCGATTGAGTCCCGGTGGGCGTCGCTGTCGGTTTCTTGGTTGGTTCAGGTTGTGGTGTTGGCTTTGGAAGATTTGAAGCCGACATCAAAACATCAGCGCTCCATTCAATGGGTTGATATTTTTTGACCCGCTCCTGCACCAGGGCGATATGCTTTGGACTCTTCACAACAAAATGGGCACTGATCTGGGACTGTGCCATGAAACTTGCAAGTGCACCGGCGCCGGTTCCAGACGAAAATTCAATCGGATGAAGGCGCGTCGCGGAGTTTGTGTGGAATGTCTGAGCAACAGTTTTTCCGGCGACCAGAAGATTTTCGACACTTTCGTTTGTGTGTGAGCGCAGTGGCAATGTGAACGGCTGTGGATAGGGATTGTATCCAGGAGGATTCACACTCGAGGCGCATCTCTGGCCGTCGACGTTTGGATTCCTGCTGGGATGCCGATCCGAGGCGTAGGCACCAATCGCTACGCTGTCTTCGAAACGTGTTCCTGAATGAATTTCACCATATTTCAAAACGAACGGATTTCCGTCATTTCCAAAGCCAATACTGCGGCGGGTGTCGCGGATATAAGGAACCTTGCTCAATCCGTAAGGTGTTCCCAGTGCTTCAGACAATACGATGTGACCGCCGATGTCGCGCTTTTCTCCATTCCAATAAACGGTTGCGTTTTTCCTGAGATGGTCCACCCAACCCCAAGCCTGAAGTTCGGCTTCGGCAAGGGCCTGAACGTCGATACCACCCGTCCATTCGCCAGCAGCAGCCTGCGATTTTGCGTCCTTGATCGGAAGGAAGAGGTAACGATAAGGATAGTCGTTTCCAAGCTCCCAGTTCTGATTTGAAATGTCGCCGATCTGGGCAGCGGGAAAATAGCCAGAAATTTTTTCTTTTGTTCGCGCCACTGGTCCCAAGACGATTCGACGGTAAGTCCAGACGTCGTCAAACGTGAAAGGCTTTGCTGTTGCAATGCTGTAGAGTGAGCTTCCTGGTGACAACAAGCCGCGCTTCACCAGGCTTTCTTTGTAAGCAGCAACCTGAGGCTGAATCTCTGAAGTCCATCTTCCTCGAGCCAAGGCCGAATCCGGCTGAGGCGTTTCATTGAGTCGCAAAGTCATCGGATAAACGATGGCCTGTCCACAGGTCTCCTGTGAACCCTGACCTACTGGTGCGCTGTCGTTGCGCTCAATTCCCTGAAGATAATTCGAGCCACTCAGAACGAGTCCCTCACCCCACTCGGTGGCATCTATGACAACCGGGAAGTAGTTTGACCCCGAGCTCGCAGATTTCGTTGGTGCAGCGAGTCGCAGTGTTTTTTTATTGAAGGTAGCCGAGTCATTGGGGCTATACCAGTCTTTGATTTGCTCTGAGAGGCGTACCGGCTCTGTTCCCTTGCTGGTGCGTTGAATGACGGTGACAGAAACAATTCGTTTGCCTTCAGTTTTGATGGCCTTCACCACAGTGTTTTTGAAAATACGCAGACGGCCCGACGACTCATAAGTCGTCGCAAGAGAATTGATTGCAGGAAGAAGGCTTGTTGGAGGAAAACAGCGAACTGAAACCCAACACACGGGTGGCGACGAGAACGAAACTCGTCGACCGCTCTCTGGTCCCAGTGCGGTCATCCATTGAGCAAAGAACTTGGGCATTGCAGCAGTGTCGCGGCCTGCGTCCGACAGTTTTACTTTGCCGTATCCTGGTACTTCGGATTCATGGTGCGCAAAATCAACCGCAGGAACCCCGCTGCTTGTGAGCTGTCCTCCAAGCCAATCTGTCGGCTCGGTAAGGCAAACCACTTCACCTTGTTTCATATTGTCGGCTGCAGTGATCGCAGCGGCATACGCTGCAGTTGTTCCACCCAACACAATCACATCGCACCCAACCACGTTTGCCGAGCTTGAACTCTGAGAATCTGATTCAACATCACTCGATGGATTGCTGGTTTTTTTGCAGGCAGCTGCAACCGTCAACAGTGAGAATGCTGTGATTGATGCTTTTCGACGAAAAGAACAACGAGTCATGCTGGCTCCCGAAAATTTGGCAAATTCGAAGTTGCTGTTGGTCAAGGCGTTGGAGTGCTTGCCCCTTGAAAATCATATCCAAAGCCAAATTTAGCAGAAGCAATTCAGACAAAAATCTGGCTAAAAATGAGGCTGCAATCGGAGATTCGATAGTGTCATTTTGTCGCGTGTTGCGAAATTGACACATCTTTGACCTATGATAATTTTGAAAGGCTTTCGAAAAAAAAGGATTTTTTCTTAAGGAGACCCTATGAGATCCGTATTCCAAGTTGTTGCTACCATGGTTCTTGCAAACGCCGCTGTTGCTTATGGTGCAGATGCCAAGTCTGCCATTTCTGCAGCCAAAAAGGGTGCGAATGCGACAGTTGAAGACGCCAAAGCCAAAGCAGCTGACGTTGCCAAGGGTGCACAGACCCAAGCAACCGAAGTGAAGGCAACTGCGACCGACGCTGCCAAGGATACAACGAAACAAGCGAATGCATCTCAGCCAGCTGCAACTCCTGCGACAACACCTGCAAGCGAAGTAAAAGAAGCTGCGAAAGAAGCAATGGCATCGCAGCCACAAGATAAGTCTGAACTTGCTGGCGCACGCAAGAGCTCGATCATTCCTGAATCTGCAGTTCTTCCTGAGAGCGTTCTCCGTTTCCGCGCCATCTATGGAGCCGCCTCTTCGAAGAAGGGCTACGATGCGAATGCCAACAAGATCGAAAACGGCATCAAGGTCACAGCAAACAGAGCTGTTGCTGTTTTGGAATACGGTATTACTGAGCGCATTTCGGGTCAGTTGCTGATGCCATACTCCCTGGGTGGCAAGGTGACTGTTGATGACAAGACCAAGCTGATTGAGACGAGCATCCGCGGTCCTGTGACAGCAGCCGTTGACGCTGGCTTGGCTCCTGCTATTGCAGCTTTGGGAGCCGCCTATACAGCAAATGCATCCAGCCCGGCTGACATCGTTCTGAGTGCGACCTTGACTGTTCCAAAGAACACTCCAATCAAGACCTATTTGGATGGTGTACGTGCGGCTTTGATTGAGAAGAATATTGCTGCACAATACGAAGCGGCAAAAACCACCGCCGAATCCGTTAAATTTCAAGAAGGCCTTGGTGATATCGAAATCGGCGCCAAGTACTCAATCTCTACAGTCAAGGAGCCCGTCATTGCCGGCGTTCCTTTCTATGCATCCGCAGGTGTGGGTGTTCGTTTGAACACTGGAAAATTTGTTGACGCAGCCAAAGACGGCAAGAGGGCAGCAGGTCGCGGTACAACGGATCTGGGCATTCGCTTGAACGCCGACTACGAAGCAACAGACGGTATTCAATTGCAAGTTGAAAACCAAACTGAATTGATGCTCGCGAAAGGCAAGACCTACGTCGGTGGCAAAGAAGTTGATTATGCACGTGATGGCATGCGCCAAGTTGGTTACACCAAGTTGGTTATCGCTCCCGGCGCATGGATTCCAGCTGCAGACGTTGTTCTCCTGAATGCTCGCTACAATTGGGACAACGATGCACAAACCAAAACCGACGGAACAGCAAACGTTGGAACAGCAACTGTTGGTCGTTCCGCTCAGTTTGGCCTTGGCTTCGATGGCTTGAAACTCAAGCTTCCTGTTCAATTGGATTACGACTATGTTCTCGCCGCTCGCAGCCGAAACGTAGGCACGGCACTCGATGCCAACGTCGTGACCCTCAAACTCTTCTACAAGTTCTGATTCTCTTCGCCCGAATCGGGGCGAAATCAGTCTCGCAGGAGACGGCGGCCTTCGGGCCGCCTTTTTTTTGGCTCTGGATCTTGAAGCGGGAACCGGAATACACGAACAATAGATCGTCCCCAGCCACTCTCGCCGGCGGACCTTCGGAGACCACCAACATGACCTTTGCCAACCATAAAAAAGCGCTCATCACCGGCGCATCTGCCGGGCTGGGGCGAGAGTTTGCCTTGCAGATTGCCAAACAAGGAACCGATGTTGTTCTTGTTGCCCGCCGGCAGGACAAGCTCAAGGAGCTCGCTGAAGAGGTCAAAAAGCTGGGCGTCATGGCCGAAGTCATCACATGTGACTTGGAAAAGTCCAACGAACGGGCTCGACTCAAGACGGTCATCGAAAGTACCGGCGTGGATTTGCTCATCAACAATGCGGGCTTCGGCAAGATTGGCAGGTTCAGCGAAATTCCACTCGATTATCAACTGGGTCAGGTCGAATTGAACATCAAGGCTTTGGTTGAGTTGTCGTACTACGCGGTGCCAGCGTTCAAGGCCAACGGCTTTGGCACGATTGTCAATATCGCATCCACAGCCTCTTTCATTGCCATGCCCAATTTTGCGGTCTATGCGGCCAGCAAGAAGTTTGTTCGTGACTTCACAGAGGCGTTGGCCTTTGAAATGAAGGGAACCGGCGTTCGGGCCTGCGCGGTGTGCCCCGGACCAACCGAAACCGAGTTTTTTGAAGTCGCAGGCAGCGCAGACAAACTCAAATTAGGAATGATGCGTTCTGCCGATGCTGTGTCAGAGGCTCTCGAAGGTATTGCCCGCGGTGATGTCCGCATTGTTTTGGGGATTTCCAATAAGGCGATTGCGGCGGCTTCACGGGTGTTGCCCGACAGTTTGAACATGAACATCGCAGCGATGCTTACCAAACTCTGAAAGTTTTCTTTGAATGGAACTGAACTCATATCTTTTTGCCGATGATGATCACATTCGCCGTGAGCGCGCGAAGGTTCGCGAGGCTAAAAAGAGTCGCTGGTGGCAACAAAAAACAGCCAACGGTTTGTGCCATTACTGTGGAAGAAAATTTACTTTCAAAGAGTTGACCATGGATCACATCGTGCCAATTGCGCGCGGTGGCACCACATCGCCTGGAAACGTTGTGCCTTGTTGTGCCGATTGCAACAAAAAAAAGAGTGT
>JBDLRR010000365.1:0-5990 GCA_039799985.1 Pseudomonadota bacterium
ATCTTTTTCCATGACCAGTTGAATTGTGTTATGGCCAAACCAATGAATGACGGTGTGAGGGAAAGTATTGCCAGCATGCCGACAGTCAATGGCAGAACCGGGGTGAAGACCTGAGAGACAACATCCTCTGCGGAGATTTCGTGTTTGCTCTTGAAGGCGATCAGGGCAAAGGCTCTGTGGAATGTGTTCTTCAAGGCGGCAGCAATTTCACTGCCCATCATCGACAGTCCGATGGTCACAATGATGAGAGTCACCGCTGCCAGAATCTCGCGGGGGTTGGCAATTTGTCCCTCTTCACGATACTGCTTGCGCCGCTCTTCGCTGGCTTCTTCGGTTTTGTCCTGCTGACTTTCTTCGCGTTCTTCCACTGTTTCACCTCACTCAGCGCTTGGGCTCAAAGGCCTTTTGAACTCTCGAGAATGCAGCAATTTCTTCAATTCCAGCGTGCTCTCCCATGAGTCGGACAAAGGCGGATGCGGAGAAAAAGAGGACAATCAGGCTGACCAGAAAACTTACAGGGAAACTGATGACGAATGCGTTGAGTTGGGGCAATGCTCGATTCAAAAGACCAAGCGCGATGGTGATGATCGTTTGAATCAGCAGCAAAGGTCCGGCAATTCGAATGCCGATTTCGAAACTTGCAGTCACCGTCCTCATGATGACACCGAGTAGTATCTGAGGATCTGCTTCCATGGCGAAAGGGATGGTGTGAAACGATGCAACGATCCCTTGGATAAAAACATGATGAATGTTGAAAACCAGAAGAAGTATGGTGATCAGCCAAACTTTCAATGACGAAAAAGGAGATTCCTGGGTACCGGTTTGAGGCGAAAAAAGTGTTGCGGTTTGAAATCCCATATTCACGCCCACAATATTTGAACCAATTGACGCAGCAAAGGTCAATATTTTTGCGGCAAAGCCAATTGAGAATCCAAAGAAGACTTCGCGCATTGTTGCGACTGCAAGAGTGATGGGGCTCCATTGAACGAAACCCGGAGAGGCATGAAGATTTTTCTCTACTGCTGGCCAGATGCAGAGGCTCAACATCAGTGCGAGAAGGATCCTGACCCGGGCCGGTATATTGACGTCACCAAAAATAGGAAGGAAAAAAAGTACGCTCACAATCCGCAGAAAGAGCATGACTGCGAATGGCCAAACTTTGGGATCTAGTTGGAAGAGCGTTTCATAGTTCATTTTTGCCGCACAATCTCCGGTATTTTCTTGAAGATGTCCTGCGTATAGTTGGTCAATCGGCGCACCATCCATGGGCTCATGACTGCAAACACGGCAATCATTGCTGCAATTTTTGGAAGAAAAGAAAGCGTTGCCTCGTTGATTTGTGTTGCCGCTTGAAAAATACTGATGAGAAGACCAACGACCAGGGCTGTCACCAGCAGAGGAAGGCTCAATTCAGCAGTGGCATAGATGAGGCTCATGAAGAGGTCGATCACTTGTTGACTGTTCATGAGAAACTCCTAATCAATGAGCCTGCCAAAAGGTTCCATCCGTCGACCACGACGAACAAAATGATTTTGAGCGGCAGACTTACAACCGTGGGCGGCAGCATCATCATACCCATGGCCATCAGCACACTGCTGACAATCATGTCGATGATGATGAACGGCAAATAGACGAGGAATCCGATTTGAAAAGCACTTTTCAACTCGCTGATGACGAATGAGGGAATGAGCACCCGCATCGGAATGTCTTCCGGCTTTTGTGGGATCGGGCCCTGTGAGAGGCTCAGGAAGAGTTTGATGTCTTCCTTGCGGACTTGCGCCAACATGAAGTCGCGCAGCGGAGCCTGAGCTTTGTCGAAGGCGACTTCGGCGCTCATCGTCTTGGCCATGTAGGGGACAATTGCGGTGTCGTAAATTCGCGTCGTGGTGGGCGCCATGACGAAATAGGTCAGAAACAACGAGAGGCCAATCAGAACCTGGTTCGGTGGCATTGTTGGCGAGCCAAGGGCCTGTCGGACAAACCCTAGTACAATCAGGATTCGAGTGAATGCACTTGTGAGCAAGAGAATCGCCGGAGCAAGACTCAGAATCGTGAGGATTGCAACGATTCTGAGAGCGGGAACCAAATCGTCGGAATTCTCGGAGTCGCCGATGCTCAGAGAGAACAGGGGAATTGAGTTCGCTTTCAGGCTGGTTTTGGATGGATTGAGTCCAGGTGCAGTGACAGGGGCAATTTGTGGAATCTTGTTGATGCCCTGCTGCGCTTGCTGTGCATAAGCGGCGCTGGTCGGATGCCTGGTTGCGTTGTTCAAGAATGAATCGCACAAAAGTACAGTCGCGACAATCGTAAGGATACGAATGATATGCATTGTAATTTTGGCTCTGTTTTTAATCATTCAATTTGCCTTGGTTGCGAACGTTTGTTGTCTATTCAGGTTCAAGCCAAAGGACGAAGTTCCTTGAGCCTTTCACGGATCATGTTTGTGACGTTTCCGGCTTCTTCCTGTGAACCCGATGATTGAGCTTGCCCCGGTTGAAGAACGCGTTTGCTTTCTTGTTCAAAAGCGTTCGCCACATATTTTGGGAAGGCTGCGCGCGTTTGCTTCATTGTAGATTCGTTTTTCGTTTTAGAATTGTCGATGGATTCAAGAAGCTTCTTTTCGGCAAAAGAATCTTTGCTCGCGACCGCTTGCGATGGAGCCGAATCTGTTGCCGTTGTGGATTTGTTTCTCAGGTTCTTTTCACGCAGATTTTTGAGTGCTCCCATGAGCATTTCGGATCTTGCAATTGCAGTCTCCTGTCCTGTGGATTCTTCTCTCTCGGTTGACGATGCCACCAGCCGTACAGAGTCCTCGGCACCGACGCGTTGCTGAACCTTTCTGCGTCGGGGCTCTTCAGAACCACCGTCTTCCAAAAGTGATGCCTGACGCATTGGTGCTGCCAGCTCGGTCAGCATTGTGATTCCGTGTTCTGTTGATGCCAATGCGACCTCTTTGTCGCGAATGCGCACCAAAACAATTTGCCTTTTGGGTGACAAAGCCATCGCGGTCACCAACTGCAACTGTTTTTCGCCACGTGAAGAAAATGCGCCTTTTCCTTGCTTCAATTTGACAGCGAGTATTCCAAGTGCTGCGATTCCAAGAATCAGAAGGCCGCCTGCGGCCAAAGTTGACCATGGTGTTTTATCGGCTTGGCCCAAAGGCAGCAATTGTGACTGCAGTGCAGCACCATTCGGAACCAGGTTGTTCTGGCTTTCGTTTGCATTGGCTTTTTCGCCCGATGCTTTGGTATCTGTGGGGTTTGAGTTTCCCTGATTGGCGCTCGTTTGTGCTTGTGGGGAATTCTGCTGAATTGTCGAGGTATTTGTTGCAGCTGACTCTGTGGGTGCCAGTGCCTGCGCCTGGACAGCTGAAGCTCCGGTGGCAGGACTTGTCGCTTGGTCTTTCAATGGCTGATTGCTTTGAGTCGTTGCAGCGGCAGGAGCGGATGAAGTAGCTCCCGTCTGCACGTCATTTTTTCTTGCCGTTACTTCGAACATTGCGCCGGCTGACGAAGATTCGGCGGCAGGAATCGGAGGTACGATTGCTTGCGTGGATTTTTCAGCTGTGCCGGTGCTAATCGCAGCTTGTGCCACGAGGCGGGTCTGGTTTGTCGATTGGATTTCAGCGGTGGCCGCGAGGGCGACGAACGACGTGCAAACGCCTGTGATTGCGAATCCTGTCAGGAGTCTGGTTTTGATTCTTTGGACAGATTGATTGCAAGTCATTTTTGATCCCCAAAATTATTCAATTTTCTTAGACTGCTTCTGGAGGCGGAACGTCTTCAATTCCAAGGCCGCTCATCACGTCTGTGAGTCGAACGCCGAACTTCTCATTGACGACCACGACTTCACCCATCGCAACGAGTTTGTCGTTGACGTAAATCTCCATGGGTTCCCCGGCCATCTTGTCGAGTTCAATCACCGAACCCTGTCCGAGCTGGAGGAGGTCATTCACGAGCAATTTCGTTCGACCGAGTTCAACCGTCACCTTCAGTGGGACGTCCAAAACCATTTTCATGCGGGAAAGGTCGACTCTGCTCATCGGTGAGTCGTCGGTGAACTTGTGCAATCCAGAGCTTTCTGAGGCAGCAGTCTCGGCAATGGCTTTGCTGTCGAGCCCGAAGTCTTCGGGGCTGAATCCTTGGTTGTTGTCTTCCATTACAGATCTCCCATTGTTTCAGTAATTTTGATGGCGCGATTTCCGCGCACAATGCCTGGCACGCCTTTGAACTTGTGCACACCTTCGACTGTGACCTCGAGAGGCTTGTTTGCTTCGTGGTCGAGAATGATGATGTCGCCCACGCTCAGCTCCATCATGTCACGCAGATTTATCCATGCGGTACCCAACGTGCATGCTACATTGACGTGGGTCCCAAGAAGTTGATTTTTAATTCGGTTGATCCAGATGTGGTCAACTTCGAGCTGCTCATTTTGGAAGCCAACACTCAGCTTCGACTTGATTGGCTCGAGCGTTGAATACGGGATGACCAATTTAATCGAGCCACTCATTTTCTCGAGTTCGACGTCAAATGTGGTCGAAATCACAACATCCGAGGGCGGTACGACGGCGACGAACTGTGGATTGATTTCAGTTCGCGAATAATGGATTTTGAGAGGGAAAACAGGTGCCCATGCCTTTTCGAGGTCGTCGATGGCTGCCATCACGATCCGGCGGGCAATTTTGATTTCGATTTGCGTAAAGTCTTTTCCTTCGATTTTTGTGTAGGGAACTTCTCCCCCACCAAAAAGACTGTCGACCAGACCATAAAGAAGCTTTGCTTCAATCACCATCACCGCTGAGCCGCGAAGTGGATCAACCCTCAGAATATTGAGGCAGCTCGGAAGCGGAAGGCTGTTCATGAACTCACCAAATTTGATGGGTCCACTGCTGTTGACACCGATGTTTGCAACTTTTCGGAGAGCGGCCGACAAGGAGACACGGAAAAGACGGATGAAGCGGTCGTGGATGATGTCTAGGGTCGGCATGCGACCGCGAATGATCCTGTCCTGGTTGGTCAGGTCATAGCGGACGAAGTTGTTGTCCTGAGACTTGTCGTCGCTTTCTTGCGTGTCAATACGTCCGTCTGAGACGGCATTCAACAGCGCATCAACTTCGCTTTGACTGAGTACCTGTTGTTCCATGAATCACTCCACCAGGAAGTCCGTGAAATAGATTGTCTTCACTGGCCGCTCGAATGTTTCGTTGATCTTGTTGATGAGCTCTCGGCGCAATTTCTCTTTGCCCTTCTCAGTCAACAATTCCAGTCTGGTTCTTGAACTGACTGAGCTGATGATCAGGTCTTTGAGCTGAGGTTCGCGACGCTTGAGTTCATCCTGCTGGGTTTTTCCACCAGTGTATTCAATTGAAACGGCGATGCGGAGATATCGGTTTTCAAGTGGATTTCCGAGGTTCAGATCCATCTTCGGCAGCGCGAATGTTTCGCCAAAAGACTCGTCGGATTTGAACATCTTCAAGTCTGATTTTTCGTCTTTTTTGTCACCTGCGGCGGCGTCTTTTTTGTCACTGGCAGCAGCGTCTTTTTTGTCACCTGCAGCAGCGTCTTTTTTGTCACCTGCAGCGGCGTCTTTTTTGTCACTGGCAGCAGCGTCTTTCTTCTCCGCGTGGGCGTCGTCCTTCTTCTCCGCGTGGGCGTCGTCTTTCTTCTTCGCGTGGGCGTCGTCCTTCTTCTCCGCGTGGGCGTCGTCCTTCTTCTCCGCGTGGGCTTCGTCTTTCTTTTTGTCATCGGTTGTCGCTGGAGTGGCGGCACCAGCTGGTGCCTTTGCGGCCAATGAAGTGCCTTTTTGGACAAAAGTTTTGTAGACGAAAAAGCCCCCGGCCGCTGCGGCAGAGGCAATCACTCCGCCGATTCCCAGAACGAGAACTAGCTTTCGCTTTTTTCTTGCCTCGCTGATTTCATCAGGAGGGCCTTTTTCTGCCTTTGGTTCAGCAGTCTTTTTGTCTTCCGCAGGCTTTTTTTCTTCTTTCGATG
>JBDLRR010000366.1:0-3742 GCA_039799985.1 Pseudomonadota bacterium
ACGTCCGGTAGCGCTGCCAAAATAGATCAACAGGTTTGCGCCTTGCGGGAACAATTTCTTTTTTGAATTTTCGCTGACTTCCTGGTCGGGCAACAAGCCGCTGGCCACCTGCTGACGCACGGGCGCAGAATCATTTTGCAGCTTTCCGCGGAATATCGCATCCGATTTGACGAGTCCTGCCGTGAAGGCATTGACCAGGATGTTTTTGGAATAGCCATGGTGGAAACGGGTTTGTCCGCCGACTGTCGGAACCCCAACCGAATTTCCATAGTCGCCGATGCCGCGAACGGTGTGCTTTAGAAGATGGGCATTATAGAGGCCTTCGCCGTAACGAAGACAATTCATGTTGGCGACAGGCCTTGCTCCCATGCAGAAAACGTCGCGAAGAATCCCGCCCACTCCAGTGGCTGCGCCCTGATAGGGCTCGATGTAGCTGGGGTGATTGTGGCTTTCCATTTTGAAAGCAAGGCCCACTCCAGCTGCAATTTCCACGATACCGGCATTTTCACCGGGTCCTTGTAGCACCCATGGCTCGTTCGTGTGGAAACGTGAAAGGTGAACGCGCGATGATTTGTAGGAGCAGTGCTCACTCCACAAAGCTCCCACTACTGCTATCTCTTCCAGTGAGGGCTGGCGTTTGAGAAGTTCTTTCAAGGATTTGAACTCGTCGCCTGAGAGTCCAAACCCCTGGGCAAGTTCATTCCATTTTTTGTCATTGTGGGTTTGTTCTGCTGTGGATCCTTGAGCTGAAGACATCGATTCCAACCTCAACTGGAAATTATCAGTGAACGTGTGATCCTTTTGTTTCGCGCCAGACGGCCAGCGGGCTTCCTGAGCGCACAGGAATGTTCAAGCGCTCGGCCAATGCGTCGAGCATGATCAATCCATCGATGACACCGAGTACCGGATCGCTTGCCCGTTCGGGATGAGGCATCATTCCGACAATGTTTCCCTCGGGGTTTGAGATGCCGGCAATGCTTTCGCTGCTGCCCAAAATATTCTGCGTGTAGCGGAACAAAGTTTGGAAGCTGTCTGATTTTCGCGGTGCAATGAAATTGCCCATCCCGCACGAAATCGGAAGCGTGAGCAATCGTCCAGCTGTCAGGTTTGGCGCCCATGGAGATGAAACAGACATTTCGACGTGGATCGTGACAAACTCATGGACGTGCTGGCGTATGACGTTGGGGGCAAGCGCGCCCGGCAGCAAACCTGATTCACAAAGAATCTGAAAGCCGTTGCAAATCCCGAGGACGGCAACACCAGAAGCGGCTTCCCGACGAACCCAATCCATCAACGGAGAGCGAGCCGCAAGCGCGCCCGCGCGCAAATAGTCACCAAAAGAAAATCCCCCTGGGAGAATGATCACCGAAGTGTGTCCAGGGGGGCGTTTTTCGATGTCTTCCTGCGTGCGCACAAACGAGACATCAAGGTCAAGGTTTCTTGCCAGCCACCGCAGGGTGTCCTGGTCACAATTTGTTCCCGGGAATTGAAGAACCGCAGCGTTCTTTCTGGTCATTGAATGACCTCCACATGAATGGATTCCATGACCTCATTGCGTAGCACCGATGAGACATAACTCAACAGCGAAGGGGTTTCATCTTCATTGACGATATTGATCGTGAAAACTTTCGATCGTTTCAAGCGGGCACTGAGAGCCTGGGAATGCATGTGCTCTTCAATCGTCTTGGCCTCGGTGTCGAGCACGTCTGCATGAAGAGCGACTGTGACTTTTAAAATCTTCTGCAGCGCCGGAACCGTGGTTGCGTCAACCCGCCCGCCATGAACGCGTTGGATTTCGTCGGGAGTCACGCCAAACACACTCAGGAAGCGTGAAGGAGTGTGCGCAAGAAAACGATCAAGGTTGAAGAGTCCGCGAAGGTTGTCTTTGCCGACAAGTTCAACGACTGAGGGCTGCGCTTCAAGTGCTTTCAGAAAAGCATCTGCCGCAAGCGTTTCGCGCGCAGATTGCATATTCAGAGGCAAAGCAATTTTCTGAACAAGTTCATATGCTGCAGTTCGATTCATTCCGGAATTGGTGAGTTGTGTGAGCACTGACTGGCTTGCCCACAAGCCGCCCAAACGTTCCAGGTTGCGTTTCATGACATCGGGTTGAACCACCATTTTTTCAATGAGGTCTGCGCAGCGTGCGGTGATGAAATCAAGAGTCACGAACATGTCGGGCAGAGCAAGTCGTTCGACACTGCTGTGTGAAATGTCGCGCTCGTGCCAGAGTGCGGTGTTTTGCCCGAGCATCTGCACATAACCACGAATGCTGCGTGCCAACCCGGACAAGTTTTCTGCCAGCACCGGATTCTTTTTGTGGGGCATTGCCGAACTGCCCTTTTGCTTGCTGCCAAAGGGTTCAATCACTTCCTGCAATTCAGTGCGTGCCCAATGGCGCATGTTGACTGCAAAGCGTTCGATGGCGTTGGCAAGATTTTCGCAGGCCTGCCCAACGCGCAAGATCCGATCACGCGGAATGACTTGAGTCGCAATTGGTTCAGGTGTGAGGCCAAGTTTGTTGAGTACGTGTGATTCGTAGTCGGGAGTCAATTGCGAGTACTGACCCACTGCGCCCGACAACTTTCCTGTCGAACAGATTTTTTGAGCCTCAACCAGGCCAACATGCGCGCGCTGAAATTCTTCGAAATGTCCTGCGAGAACCTGGCCAAACGAAAGAGGCTCTGCATGAATTCCATGAGTTCGACCCATCGCGGGTGTGGCGACGTGGCTGAAGGCTTGTTTTGCAAGAGTCGCGCGCAATCGTGACAATGGTTTGCGCAGCAATTCGAGGCTCTCACCGAGTCTCAAACTGAGTGCAGTGTCGAGAACATCCGAGCTTGTGAGTCCCTGGTGCAGCCAGCGACCAGCATCACCCATGGCCTCACCCACTTCGGCGATATATGCGATGACGTCGTGGCCCGTTTCTTCTTCACGCTTTAGATAGTCTGCAGATCCGGTTGATTTGATTGCGGTATCAAATGCTGCAAGTACTGCCGCAGGCACTCCCCGACGTTCAACAAGTCCTTCCAAATGAGCACGTTCAACTTTCGACCATGATGAATATTTCGATTCTTCTGACCAAAGTTTTGACATTTCGGGGCGGCTGTATCTCGCAATCATAAATCACCTCGTCGGGAGGAATGAAAATTCAGGTGAAGTTCTAAGTATGCGGAACGCCCTCTACATAGTCCGCATCAGGCAAAAAAGACAAGTGCCTTGGCAGGTTTCTCACCCAGCCGATTCGTGCGGCAAAAACGAATGTCAGAAATGGTCTGTTTGAGTCCTCAAGCCCGACGAAAGAGTGCCGATACCGGATCGAATGGAGCCGTTCGTGAAGAGATGGTGCATTTGTGTGCATCGACGGCTGAAAATATGAGGTTGTGAATGGCCGAGAACAAACAAAGTCCTGTCGTGCAGGATGCTGAGGATTCAATCGACTATCTCAACCTGCTCGTCAAAAGCGGTTTGGCTCTGAGCGAGATGGATGATGCCAGCGAACTGCTCAGCCTGATGGCAGATACCGCACTGATTATGGGTAATTGTGAAGGATGCACTGTCTACGAAGCAGACGGAAATCAACTGCGCTTCGTCCTCACAAGAAACCGGGTGCTCGAGGGGCGCGGAGTCAAGGCAGCACTGAAAAATTACACCTTGCCCATCGACCTCAAGACAGCTGCAGGTTTCGCAGCGTCCTCAAGAAAAACCCTGAACATTCATGATGTTTATAATCTACCTTCGG
>JBDLRR010000367.1:0-12500 GCA_039799985.1 Pseudomonadota bacterium
GAAAAATTCAGGCGAAAATTGCTTTTTGACAGCATCCAATGCACGAGCCTCGGTGCTGTCGGGCAAAAATCCGAGCCCTTGTCCACTCAATTCGCGTGCACCTGCATTGGATGTGAGGATGATAATGGCATTTCGAAAATCTGCGGTTCGACCACTGGCGTCAGTCAAACGCCCGCTGTCCATCACCTGCAACAGAATGTTGTGCACTTCCGGATGCGCCTTTTCAATTTCATCCAGCAACACGACACAATAAGGAGTTTTGGTCACCGCCTCGGTCAACAACCCCCCCTCGTCGTATCCGACGTAGCCGGGAGGCGCACCAACCAATCGTGAAACGGTGTGACGTTCCATGTATTCACTCATGTCGAAGCGGTGCAGGGTGACTCCCAAACTCTTTGCCAATTGCTTGGTGAGCTCCGTTTTGCCAACGCCCGTGGGCCCCGCAAAGAGATAACAGCCAATCGGGCGCATGGGATGAGACAGTCCCGAGCGAGACAAGTGAATGGCAGACACGATTGTTTCTATCGCAGCGTCCTGGCCAAAAATGGCTTTCTTCAAATCCAATTCAAGGTTCTGGAGTTGCATTTTTTGATCACTGGAAACAGAACGCTCCGGAATTTGTGCCATTGCAGCAACAACCTTCTCAATGTCGCGCAATTGAACCGTCGGCACGCCCTTTTTGCTTGAGCCGTCATGCCGCAAAGACACCTTTGCACCGGCTTCGTCGATAACGTCCAACGCTTTGTCGGGCAAGAATCGACCATGAAGATGTTGAACGCTCAGATCAACAGCGGCACGCACCGCACTCCGTGAATAAACCACGGAGTGATG
The DNA here is from genome assembly GCA_039799985.1 of Pseudomonadota bacterium. Classification (GTDB taxonomy): domain Bacteria; phylum Bdellovibrionota_B; class Oligoflexia; order Silvanigrellales; family Silvanigrellaceae; genus RFOM01. Next base: position 832 of record JBDLRR010000367.1, read on the forward strand.
TTCCTCATATCGACCCTTCACGCCTTCAAGAATGGCGACCGTCTCTTCGGCAGTCGGTTCCTTCACTTCGATCTTTTGAAAACGCCGGCTCAACGCACGGTCTTTCTCGATATGCGCTCTGTACTCTTTGAATGTGGTCGAGCCGATGCAGCTCAACGACGCATCGGCCAAGCTTGGCTTCAACAGGTTGGATGCATCCATGGCACCACCACTGGTAGCACCTGCGCCAACGACGGTGTGAATTTCATCGATAAACAGAATGCCTTGAGGGCGAGCTTCAATCGCCTTGACGACTCCTTTGAGCCTCTCCTCAAAGTCGCCGCGATAGCGGGTGCCTGCCAACAATGCACCCATGTCGAGTGAAAAAATCTCGGCTGTAAACAACCTTGAAGGCACTTTCTTTTGAACAATACGCAACGCCAGGCCTTCAACCACGGCAGTTTTACCGACCCCTGGATCGCCAACAAGAATCGGATTGTTTTTTGTTCTGCGGCAAAGAATCTCGATCATGCGATCGATCAGTTCATCGCGACCCACAACCGTAGGAATTCGCCCCTCGGATGCCTTGCGGTTGAGCGACACACAAAACTTCTCAAGAACGTCGTCCTTGCCATTGGCCGTTTGCCCAGAGGTTGTATTCTGTTCGCGCGTGTTTTGATCCGTACCACCACGTTGAGCGCCAGTCAGGGCATGCGAATAGAACTGGATCATTTCAAGCCGGTTGAGCCCCTGCTCTTCAAGAAACCATGCGGCGTGGCAGTCAGGTTCATTGAATATTTCAATTAAAATTTTTCCAGTGTCGACAACCTCACGACCAGCACTGCGCACCCTCACCATCGTCCGGTGAATCAACCGCTCGAGAGCCAAAGTCATGGTTGGAGAATAGGCAGAATCATCCGAATCAGACACGTCCACGATCGGAGAATTTTCCTGCAGAAATTTCTTCAATTCATCGCGCAACGGTTCGATTTTTCCACCGCATGCTTCGAGCAGTTCTTTGACAGAGATGTCGTCCAACAGAGTCATCAAAAGGTGTTCAATCGTCAGATACTCGTGACGATTCTGGGTTGCAAACTGAAACGCTGCCCGTATGCATTTTTCAAGTTGAGGACTGAGCACGCGCTTTACTCCCGTTCCAGGGTTGTCAGCAGCGGAAATCCGTGCTGCTTGGAAAAGTCGTTCACCTGCTTGACCTTTGTTTCCGCAATCGAAAGCGGAAAAACGCCGGCGATTCCTTTTCCAGTTTTATGGACGAGCAGCATAATCTGCACCGACTCTGTTTCATTTTTTCGGAAGAATTTCTGCAAGACGTGAATGACGAATTCCATCGGGGTGTAATCGTCGTTGTTCAACACCACTTTGTACAAATTTGGCTTGGCCAACTTTTGATCAGGAAGAGTCAGAAGATCATCTTCCCACTCACCCCCCGGACTCAAATCTTTACGGTCACCCGACATCACCAAAATCCCTCTGTAAGATCCGAAGACAAGTATGCCTTTTACAGGTGAGCAATCAAAGAATGATGGGGCGGAATCACGAAAAGCTCAACGCGCCCAACCCCTGCGACCAAAAGGCCGATTTTTGCGGCAGCTGCGCGTGACAAATCGATCGTCCGGTTGGCCACGAAGGGACCACGATCTGTTATTCGAACAAGAGCATAACGCCCGGTCGCCACCCGGCGAACAAGCACAATGGTGCCAAAGGGGAGAGTAGGGTGGGCCGCAGTCAAAAAGCCCTCATCATAGAGCTCGCCACTGGCGGTTTTGCGGCCATGGAATTCGGAACCATAGAACGAAGCCCATCCCCTGCCGACCGAAACCCAATTTTCGGGGATTCGTTCTTGCTGAAGGGTTTTACCGAATGGTTCCAAGGTGGCGCAACCATTAGCAAAAGCAAAACCGGTCGAAATGAGTGATAAACAGCGCACAAGTGCGAATCTCATCAATTCTTTTCCCTTTACTTCCACCTGAAAGTCATCTACCGACTGGTGCCGCTCGCTGATCATAAATCACGGGCTAAAATTTTGGGAGAACACCATGGTTCGCTCGCTTGGATCAATCTGCTCGTTCGCAAGTGCTGCCCTGTTGCTCGTTGCTGCAATCGGCTGTGAAAAAGCGGCTGACTCAAAGGCCGGTCTTCCGCAGACCGTGACTCCAACATCGTCATCTTCTCTTGAAACCGTCAACATTCCCCACACCTCGGTCAAATGGCAGAGCATTGGCAATTGCTGGGCTTACGCCGCCCTCGGATGGGCCGAGTCGATGATCATCCGTGCACCAAACCTGGCGAGCCCCAATTTCTCCGAGACGTACGTCACTTACCGGCACTATGAATTGCAATTGCGGGATCCCTACATGCAGGAACTGCAAACAGGTGGGTCGTTCCAAGAGGCAGCTGAAATCATCAACCGCTATGGCCTCGTCAACGAAGGTGATTTCATTCCGGGTGAAGCAAATCTCTCAAAGAGCGACCGCCAGAAAACAGCGACAAATTATTTGAACGAAAGCCTCAAGACCGGTCCTCTCTCAACTTCACGCAGCCTTGATGTTATTCGGTCTGAGCTTGATGCTGCGTTTGGTGTTAATCTGGAAAAAATCGAAGACAAAATCATTTCGGCTTCCTCACTCAAGGTGGGTGTCGGACGCGGTGAAACAGCACCACTCGACGAAGTCATGAACAGCTGGCGCGAAATCTCATGGCCAATCTCGTACAACGAGTACCCGTACGATGGCGGTGAAGAGCCAAAACCACGCTGGAGTGGAAAATTGACCGAGCCGCAGGTGAGAGTCATGCGCCGCGTGATGCGCGCAATGAACGCCAAATATCCGGTTGTTGTGAACTGGTTTGTCGACTTCCGGGCAATGAACCAGGACGGTGTGTTTGACCTTGAAACACTGCAACAAAACAAAGGCACCATAAGACAAGGCTATCATTCGACCGTGCTGGAAGACTATATCGCAGAGGGCATCGATCCCGAAACCCGGCTGCCGTTTGTGACTCCCGAGGGTGAGGCTTCCGACAAAATAAAATCACTTGCAGTGCAAAATGGAACGATCAAGTCACTCATCGTAAAAAACTCATGGGGTGGCTCTGAACGCCTGGACAGACCAAGCTACGCGCGTGATGGAGAAAGGGGCTACCACAAACTTGGCGTGGACTATCTTCTCGCCTTCCTTCCGCGGTTCAACGACGACTCTCTTGAATTTGAAGGCTACACAACAGGCGTGAACAGTTTCATCGTCCCGCCAGGATTTTGAACTCAAAGCTAGAGTATGTATCCCAGGCCGGCCATAAAGAAGGTCATGATGTCCTTCTGCTGGCCTTGTCCTGTGTAGGCAATATCATCCGAATATTTGTCAGAACGATAAGTGTTGCCAACCAAACCTTCAAAGACGAAGCGATTGGAAGCCGTGAGTGGCAAACGAACCCCCGCCATTCCCGTCAAGTGAAGCCTTGAAGCTGTTCCACTTCCCGAAAGTTTTTCACCTGGCTCCGACTCATCTTTGACTGTGACGGTTTCCTTCAGTGACATTGTCACCCGACCGCTCAAGAAAAAGTTTTTTGCAGGCAGCAACTCAGCTTCAGCACCCAAAAGCAGGCCTGAGCGTGTCAGCGTTTGGGTGTTTTTGGGACTTGTTGCCCCTTCAGCCACATTCAAAATTTCTGTTTGTGATGCCACGGGTGAAATAAAAACGCCCAATCGTGACAGAAATTTGATACTCAATGGATAGCGAAAAACAACATCCACCTGCATTCCTGAACCGGTCGCGGTGGCATCCTGGATTTCGCTCGACAAAGGCTTTTTAAAGCTCAACTTATCGGCAGTCCAACTGGCATAGTTGACTCTCAAACCAAAACCATTGACCCATGTTCCGACTTTCAATCGGGGAACGAAAGTTTCAACCAGAAGTCCATATCCAGAAACCGGAATATTGAGCGCCACGCCGGAGCGTACATTCGCGGTTTGATGCTGAGCATTTTGAATCAAGACAAAGGCAGGAAGAACCAAAGCATTCTCACCCGGAAGAACGTCACCATCGGAAGCTCCGGCAGTTCCAGAGGCCGAACCCGAAACTGCATCCGAAGCCTTGACTGCATTCATGTTGAGTGTTGATTTTCCAGCTTCAGACCGCCTGGCAGGCGAAAACACCCAAACAGAAATTCCTTTGTTGTTCTTTTGAACCTTTTGAAAGACGATTTCAGCGACCACATCTTTCTGATTTTCTGCCAGAACAAAGAAACACTCACCGTTATTGGGGGCTGTTTCGTTGGCCGGCGCTGGCAAACCAATATTGTTGCCGCCCTTGTCGAGTTTGATTTTGAATTTTTTGCCCGAAAACGAAGTTGCCAATTCTCTCAGGCGTGTGCTGTTTTCGGCATCTGGCGTGGGGGAAGGACAATTGCTTTGAGTTGCTGCAGCAGTTGGCTTCGAGTCCTTGGAAGTGCTCTTGGAGTCTTTGGACGTTTCTTTGGGAGCGGTCTTTGCTTCATCTTTGCCCTGCGCAAAGACGGCCGTCGTCCATACCAAGGACGAAGGCACGACAAGGATTAAACCAACAAGCCTTTGTCGGATGCCCATCTGCGAAACTCCGACTCCAATTCATCAAAAGACGCAATCTCAAACAGAGTATCCTGCATGTGGTGAATATCAAAGACCCTCTGCGAGACAACCTCCGGTATGAAAGGTTCTTTTTTGACAACTGAACTCAAGCTGTGGGGAATTTCGCCGACCGAAGAAACAATGCCGGCACCGTATATTTTGGTGTCGCCATCGCTCCGCACCTGGGGACGATGTGCATTTGGATTCATCAGTCCAAATTCAACAGTGAACCAATAAATCCGGCCCAGCCAAGCCACTTCCTCTTCCGACTTGGCAACACTTCCAGCCATTCCATAGGCGTGAAAAAAGGAAGCAAAACGCCGATTGGTAATGAGCGGCAAATGTCCCATCAAATCGTGAAACATGTCTGGAGCAGGTGTGTATTCGAGCTCTGTGGGATGGCGAATAAAGTCGGTGCATGGAAAACACTTGTTTGCCAGGAGCTTGAAAAAGATTTCTTCAGGAACGTAACCTTCAACGCGAATCACCTGCCAACCGGTGGCAGCATGAAGTCGCTGACTGAGGTCGGCCAAATTCGGCACGCGGTCGTTCGGGTATTTCATCCACTCGCGACCCACGAGATATTCGGAGCACACGTTGCCTTCGAGCACGAGGCTTTGCCGACGAAAAAGTTCGCTCCAGGTTTTATGCTGTTCTTCTGCGTAGAGGGGTGGCTTGATGTCCTGGCCTATCGTTCCCTCAGGAGAGGGGCTCGGCGCCAGCGGATCGGACGGTCGGGCCTTGAAGGCAACCTCCGTTGACAACTTTCCCGACGGAATTTGAGGAATCTTGACCATCGTCATACCTCCGGACATCATCCCGAATCTCCATTTCCAGAGTCCTGTCCAAGCTGGAGGATTCCCGAGTTGTCCGACAACCACCTATAATCACATCGGTCGCTTCGAAAATTTCCTCTAGCGCCTCAAAAGAATCAATGATTCATTGACCTTATAATATGAGTCAGAGCCTTCATAACAGAGTGAGGGGCTCTGCGCAAAACCGACAGGGCGAATCTCGAAGCGTGCCCCGAAAATCTCCTCGACCTCGGTGGCGAACGTATCCCTTTGCCGGTGACCTGTGCGGTCGTTTCGGAGTACCAGAACTGCCCGAGGTGAGAGACGCTCAACGAAGCCCCAAAAGTCGGTCCAAAAATGCTTTAAAATGCGCTGCTGACCTCGCCCAACCCCAAACGCGGGCGGATCACAAACCCAAACGTCGGGACAAGGTACTTTGCCTTCACTCACCCGCCGCTCAAGCCGCAGCAGATATTTTTGGGCCATTTCCGGCACCACCGCAAAGTCGACTCCATTCAATCCCGCATTTCTTTTTCCCCAAGTGAGCATTTCTGGACTCGCGTCGACGTTGGTCGCAGCTCGCGCGACAGAACGAAGTGCAACCACGCCAAAACCGCATGTGTATGAAAACAAATTCAACACATGAGAATCCGATTTTAGAATCTGACGCAATGCGAGACGAGCAGGACGGGCATCGGGAAAAAGACCAAAATCGTTTTTGTCATCGGCCCTGACCTCAAACAAACAATCATCCTCACGAGCCGTCCAACTTCGGCCCAAAACCTTGTCCGGATCAAGGTAGTCGAACCCACCGGTCGCGCTGCGCACTTTGCCCAAAACAAATCGATCGCCAGTCAGGCTTGTCTTCAATTGCAGCAACAAATCTGGAGCCAGCGATGCCAATGCCGGATTATAGATCGTCAAGACAACCAACGGACCGAATGCGTCCACCAGAACGCCTTCCAAACCGTCCGACTTGCCGGCAAACAAGCGTCCAATCTCATCGGCCCCAACAAGACGTTGCTCTTTCTCTTGTCGCCATTCGACAGCCCGAAGAAAAAGGTTTTTCCACAAAATCGAATTCACGAATGAATGCCTTTCGCCTTTGCCGAAACTGGTGTCCGGAACAGGGTGAGTATGTGGGCATTCAAGGTCAACGGCAAGTCAACTGAATGTTGGCCACGAAATCGTGCCGATGGACGGGTCATTTTTTGAAAATTTGAATAAACAAAGTCCAGCTCCTTCAGAAGTGTTCCACCACTCGTCAGAACATCATCCACAAACAAAACTGAAGGCGCTTTGTCGCGGTTGTTGTTGGATGAATGCATCGCTTCATTGCTCAAATCAGAAACAAAACTCTCTTTTTTCAAAACGTCACTTCGCCTCTTGATCGAACTCAACAAGGCACGCTTCCTGGAAATTGCAGGAGTGCGCATGAAAACCTGAATTGGATTCTGGTCTGACCTCGACACCACCACATTTTTAAAAAGAGATTTCCAAAAATCGTTGGGATGCCAATCAAGATTGGCAATACGTCGCACGCTCATGCGTGGCAAGACCACCAAATCTATCGCGTAATTGGCAACAATCGTCTGCAAAATCCCATTAACTGCTTGGACGTAGACTTGATGAAAGGCTGCAATTGCCACGGGGTCCTGACTGTCTTTGGCTCGGAGCAACAATGCTCTGTGCTGACCTGAATATTCAAAGATGGAATTCACGGAAGAAAACATCGTGAGTACGCGACAATTTCCAACGCAAATTGAACTCCCGCAACGGGTGCAACCAGTCCAACGGCAGGATGAATAAGTCTTGAAACAATACAGACATAAAGAAGAACCGTGTTCCGCAGTTCGGTTTCCACACAACTCACAAGCTGCGAGCAGACCCGCCACGCTTTTGGGCCACAACCGATGCCAGCGGCGATGCACCGCCGTGATGGTAGGGATGATTCGCTCGGATTGTTTCACTGCGGTACACCTGCTCAAGCAACACCACCAAAGACAACTCATGTGCCATTGTCGCCTGAGAGAGCGACATCAAGCGGGAATTTTGAGCAAAGATTTGCAGAGCCGACGGCAACCCATAGGCACCACCAAACACAAAAGCCACATTCCGAAATCCACGATCACGGGCATTTGAAAGGTCGGCGGCAAACCGCTCGCTCGACACATTCTGACCACGTTCATCGAGAAAGATCAGCAAACCACGATCGTTGATCACCTTTTCACATTCATTGACCAAAAATTGTTCGACAGCCTTTTCATTATCGAGACTGCGGCCAGGTGAGATGATTTGCGCGGGACCAATTTTGCGCAGCCGCTGCAAAAGTTCATCGGACCAGTCTTTGGCTGGTCCGACCGACAACTTCCACGGTGTGATGAACGAGTACTGCATGCGAAAAGACTCTGCAGTGCCTCAGAGCGAGGCGCTGTCCAGATCTTCAGAACCTGCCGAGGCCTGCTTGGGCAACGCCGCCTTGATTTCAGCGAGAAGCTCCGAAAGCTCTTTTTCATCGGGGGTCATATAACGACCCTTGCTCCAGAGTTTTTCAAGCGAATAAAGTTCGCGCGTTGGTTCCTGAAAAACGTGGACAAAAAGAAATCCATAATCCAGCAAAATCCAGGTGCGCTGTTCGCGACCATCCACTGCAACCGGCATCAAGCCAAGTTCATCGCGAAAGAACAACCGAATATCTTCAGCTACAGCAGCAACCTGACGGCCATTCGTCGCACTCAAAATGGCGAAATATTCCGTAAAGGCTCCCTGGTTTCTCAGGTCGATCGCAAGTGGCCGTGTCGCCTTCTTCTCGAGGCCGATTGCCAATGCCAGCTTCACCAGTTCTTCACGCTCGATAATACGATCACCAGCGCGAATGATTTGTTGTTCGTCTGTCTTCTTTGCCATTTCAGTGGCCCTCCTTCAGTGTGTCCAGCAATTCGACCACTTTGTCCAACATGTTCGAAATTCCAAGTCTGCGTGCCGAACTCAATTCCATGAAGTCGACGTTTTTCGCTTTCAAATAAGCTCTGAATTCCTTGATGGCATCTTCATTGAGGTATTCATCTTCGCCCTCAGGAAGAACCAAATCCAACTTCGTCAATGCCGTAAGGCGCGGACGCTTCAACAATTCAGGATCATACAAATGAAGCTCAGTCAGGATTCCTTCATAATCAGAAATCATCGCTTCAGAAGTTTCCTGGCTGGCGTCAACAAGATGAATCAGTACACGTGTGCGCTCAATGTGACGCAAAAATTCGTGGCCCAGTCCTTTGCCTTCGCTTGCTCCGGCAATCAGTCCAGGAACATCGGCAACCACAAAAGGGTCTGCGTCCTTGTGGCTCACAACACCCAGGTTTGGCACGAGAGTGGTGAAGGGATAATCCGCGACCTTCGGACGCGCTGCAGAAATCACCGTGATAAGTGTGCTCTTGCCTGCGTTCGGAGCACCAATAATTCCAACATCGGCGAGCATCTTGAGCTCAAGCCTGATGCTTTTTCGTTCGCCCATCGCGGGCGGAATTGTTTTTGTTGGAGCTTGGTTGCTTGAGGAAACAAACACATGGTTTCCAACGCCACCCTTGCCTCCACTTGCAACAACCAATTGCTGCTCGTGCTTGATGACCTCACCAATCATCTCGCCGGAATCGGAGTCGTAAACAACGGTTCCACAGGGGACCTTGAGAACCAAATCTTCACCAACTTTACCTTGGCGATTGTTTGTTCCACCTTTGCCACCAGGTTCGGCTTCGTGAATTCGATTGAAACGGAAATCGAGAAGTGTATGTAGCCCTTCATGCCCCTCGAAAATAATGTTTCCACCGCGGCCACCGTTGCCGCCATCGGGCCCGCCAAAGGCGACGTTTGCCTCGCGACGAAAGTGCGACATGCCTGTACCGCCGTCGCCGGCTTTCACTTGAATCTCAGCTGTATCAATAAATTTCATTCAGAACGCACTCCACACCACCCACACGGGTGGCAGACTTTGGCGACGCTAGCAAAAGGAAATCAGGTGGGAAATAAGAATCTTTTGAATCTAGTCACAATAAAAAAACAGACCAGGCATCGGCGGCCGACACCTGGTCTGATTTCAATCAGGCAAGCTATTAAGCTTCAGTGCCTGCTGGATAAACGCTGACGCGTTGACGAGTGCGGGTCACGTATTCAAACTTCACAACGCCATCAACCTTGCTGAAGAGCGTGAAGTCGCGGCCCATGCCAACGTTGTTGCCAGGATGAATCTTTGTTCCAACCTGACGGATGATGATGTTTCCTGCACGGACAGTTTCGCCGCCAAAGGTTTTCACACCGCGATATTTAGGGTTGCTGTCTCGACCGTTTTTGGTACTACCACCGGCTTTTTTGGTTGCCATTGCAAATTCCTCGACTGTGTTGAGAGATCACCGAAAGCGCCAGATTAGCCTTCAATCTTTTCGATTGTCAGCATCGTGTAAGGCTGGCGATGTCCTTGTGTCTTCTTCAGATGGTTTTTGTTGAGATACTTGAACACCAGAACCTTGTCGGCGCGGGTGTGGGCCAAAACAGTTGCGGTGACTTTTGCACCAGCAACGGTAGGAGCGCCAACTTTGCAGGTTCCACCGTTGTTCAGCATGTAGACGTCAGAGAAAGAAACCTTTGCGCCGACATCGCTTGCAAAATAGTTGGCTTGGATTTTGTCGCCTTCTTTAACTTTGAACTGACGACCGAAAACATTGACGATAGCGTACTTGGTACTCACAGGCGTATTCCTTTGCAGAGCTAACGCGGACAGCTTCAAGGTTTCTCCCACATCCGCAGGAGGTCCCGATGCAATGAGTTGTTCGACTTAGTGCAATCAGAGGAATCGGTCAAGACACTTTCGAGAGATTAATTTTAGCCAAAAATCACGCTCGTTTGCTACTTCCTGCCATCACCCGAGGTGAGCCTCACGGCTTGACTACAGGCCACAATCGGCCCAAGGATAAGCCTTCTACTACAAGAGGTGTCGTATTGGCAGGCCAGGAAATGCACATCCACGTGGCACATAGCCCCGATCCAGACGATCGTTTGATGTTTTGGCCCCTGACTGCGGGCTACGTGCCCAGCACAGTCGAGGGTCGAGCCTATCTCTTCAGCTTCGAAGAGGCGGATACCCAAGCTCTCAATTCCATTGCCAGCCAGGGCGGTGCGGACGTGTGTGCCGTCTCTGCCATCCATGCTTTGCGCCTCCTGGGCCGATATCAACCGCTAGTCATGGGCGCTTCAGTTGGCGACTCCTATGGCCCGGTTGTGGTTGCGCTCCAAGGCGGGGCTGGTGAAAGCCTTTGGAACAACCAACCTGCTTCGCGACGCGAAAAACTCCACCTTCTCACTCCAGGCGAAACCACCACCGCCCATACGGTGGCACAATTGCTGGGACTCGAGTTCCAAAGCTGCGAGGCTGTTCCCATTGTTCCGCTCACGCGGGTTTTTGAACATCTGAAGATGTGTGAAGCAAAAGGACAACCGACAGTCGCGCTGCTGATTCACGAAGGCAGACTCACATTTGCCGACCACGGATGTGTGCGTCTTATGGATATCGGCGAGCTGTGGACCACTCAAACCGGCGCGAGTTTGCCGCTCGGGTTGAACGTCATCAGCCGATCTTTGTCGCAGCGTGCAAGGGAAGACATCTCAAAAATACTCGTCGACAGTTGCCGCTTTGCACTGGCCCACCGCGACGACTTCATTCGGCTCGCGAAGGTTCCGGGGCATTCTTATTTTTCGCAGCTCTCAAGTCAGCAATTGCGTCACTACCTCGATCTCTATGCAAACGAGACCACCGTATCAATTCTTGAACGTGACAAGCTCGGATTCACTGAATTGCTCAAACATGCCAGCGCTGCAGGTCTTTTGAAGACTGAAATTCAAGCGCAAAGCATTGACTGGATCTAAATTTCTTATTCAAGAAATGAGTTTCAGAAGCGTCACTTGACGCGCACTTTTTCCGACCACTCGTCTTCCTTGAAGCCAACGCAACCAAAGCCATCGCCCAACAAGAATGGCCGCTTGACGAGTTTGCCATGCGTCGAAAGCAACTTGAGTGCATCACTCTTGGTCATCGATGGCAATCGCTCACTCATCTTCATTTCGCGGTACAGCTCGCCGCTGGTGTTGAACAGCTTCTTCAAATCTCCAACATGTCCCAGCATGGTCTCCAACTCGGCCGCAGTGGGAGGTTGCTCGACGATGGGCAAGACCTCTGCGGAAAGGCCAGCCGCTTTGAGCCAAGCCAGAGCTTTTTTGCAGGTTGAGCA
>JBDLRR010000368.1:0-23932 GCA_039799985.1 Pseudomonadota bacterium
CTTTGCACGGCAAGTCTCGAAGTTTTGCCATTTTTTCGATGGCGGGAAAATTATTGAATCAGGAGAGACAGCAACGTTGCTTTCAACCCCAAAAAGTCAACGTCTGAAAGATTTTCTGGCAGGACTCAATTTGTAATTGAATGCTTAGATTTCTGTGGCATGCGACCAAATCAATTTCTATTCCAAGTTCTGGCCTTTTTTTTCTGGCTCAGGCCATGGAAGGCGAGCGTGGTGAACCGGCCCTGTCCGTGATTGTCGTTGGAATGGTCATCGAGTCGCATGCGGTTTGATTGTTCTGGAAGAACGGAAAGACCCTCTTCTGAAATGGTCGATTTAGCAACATACTGTAATCACTCAAGTCCTTACCGGACGGTTGGACTTAAAAATAAAAATAAAATCATTTATTTTTTTGCTCTGGGTGTGCTATGCACTTGTTTGGGAAAAATCCACAGCTGGTCAGCGAGTTAGTTGCTCTTGGTTAATGTGCCGTGGTTTTTTTTGACTGGAGATCCCATGGCTAATGCAAAATTGTACGTCGGCAACCTCTCTTACAACTCAACTGAAGAAAGCCTCGCTGCGCTTTTTTCGCAATTCGGCGAAGTTGTTTCAGCTCGCATCGTGATTGATCGCGATACAGGCCGTTCCAAAGGTTTCGGTTTTGTTGAAATGGCATCGGCTGATGCTGCTCAACAGAGCATTGCTCAACTGAACGGCCAACAAGTTGATGGCCGTCAGCTGACAGTGAACGAAGCTCGTCCTCAAGAGCCTCGCCAAGGTGGCGGCCGTGGCTTCGGCGGCGGCGGACGCGGATACGGCGGCGGCGGCGGTCGTTATTGATCTGCCTTTGTCGAACGGATTCTTAGCAGAACTCAACGATTCTTTTGTTGAAGTGCGAAAAGAGCCGAGCCGATGAATCAAAAAAGTCTCGTTGCTTTAACAAGCAGCGAGATTTTTTTTTCTCAGGTGTTGAAAGGCAAGAACACACACTCCCGACGTGATGAGAACAGATCCAACCACCATGGCGTTTGTCAGGGTCTCATTCAGCAATTGCTTGGAAAGAAATAGTCCGAAGACCGTTTGCAGGCATACAAAACCGCCGACAAGGCTCGGCTTGACCCGTTGAAGCGCCCAATTGTTGAGAAAATAGGTGAGTGCGGTCGCACCCATCAGCAGAAAAGCAAGACCAAACCAAAATGATGAAGGAAGCGCAGACAGGGTACCCTGGATCGTCAAAGTTGCTGGCGCAGAAATCCAACCAACCCTGACCAAACCCGAATACACAGCAAGGACAACCAGGTTCATCAAAAAGCCATAGAAGAAAAGCAACAGACTGAAACGAAAAGCACCCACCACGGTCGGCAACCTGCCCACCAGTGCAAGGTAAAATGCGTAGCTCGCGGCACTCATCACATTCAACACATCTGCCCAAACCTCACCATGACGAGCCCCGGCAGCAACGGAAGACGCGAAGGGATTCAGAACCACCAACACTCCACTGGCCCCCATCAAGATCGCCAGGCAGGACATCAGCTGAAAACGTTCGCGTCCCAAAAGAACCGAGAAAACAAGAGTGAATAACGCAATTGAAGGCGAAATCACCGACGTCACAGCAGCGGTGGTGTGAGGAAGTGCAATAAAAAGGGCCATCTGGTTGAAGGTGATTCCAAAGAACGACAGCAGTGCAACTTGGAGATGAATATTGAAAGGCATGGGCTGACCAAGCAGAGAAAATTCACCCGTCTTGTGCAGAACATCACCTTCGTTGGTGGTCTGTCGTGAGCGCTCCAAAGGTGTGGAAAAAAAACGATGAAGTACAAAGAAGAATAGCGCGGCAAACAGACTCCGCAAAACCACAACAAAGAGCGGATGCGCGTGCACGAGAATAAACTTCGAAGCCACCGGCAGAGCACCGAAGAGCAATTGGACAAAAACTAATGCAATGATCGGCTGAACCAAATTCATTTTTGTCGCCTTGAAATCAAGAATCAAACAAACAACAGGATGGCTGGCTTCGAACTCTTGCAGCGGATGGATGGCCCAAGAAGTCCCGTGGCAACAGGCAACAGTGCCGCCGTCTCTGCTGACAATGACACAGTTTCGCCACCAAGCCGAAAGTTTATCTCTATTTCACCTGAGATGACAAAGATCATGGAATGCTCATGCGGCTTTAATGGAGGTACTTCTGCAACCGTCTGCGGTTGCACAGTGCAACGGTGCACCTCGAATTCCGGGAACTGAACGATCGATTGCCATCCAGATGCGCTTGCCTCAACGGCATCATCGTCTTGCTGACTAAACCTTGCCACTTCAATAGCTCTGGCGGTGTCCCAATGATTTTGGGTCAACACCTTCTGATTGAAAGCCAAAATCAGGCGCTCGTATGTTGGGGTTTGGAACTCGACAACCCTCACTCCTGGCTGCAGGCTGTGTGGTGTGAAGGGAGGCACACGAATCACGTCTCCCACCCTGACCTTTTTCAAATTGAAGAAGCTTGTAACCTCTTTCCACAAAAGTTCAGCCTGATGAAAAAGATCGTCCTGAGGCGAAAGACCCGCCAAACGTGCGTCTTCAAGGGGTCGTTCGTTGTCCAGACAGCGACGCACAACTTCATATCGCGCAACGACTTTGCCCAAGGCCCCGCGAAAAACACTCTCATCACCACCCAACTCGACCAGTTTCTGCTGCGAAAAACCAAACAACAGTTCTCCGGCACCATCGGGATACAAGTGGTTCGAAACTGAAGTTACGATATATGTTTCACACTTCTGTTGGTGCACCTCGACGTACAAATTTCCGCGCGAACGCTCGGCATCAGGATCAAGAATCTTGAGCAGCGATGGTGTCGTGATCTGCTGACTCACACCGGCAGACAGGGCCAGAAAAATCGGAAGAGAAACCACCTGGCCACGCGACGTCTTGACCGAACAAACGCCGCGCTTTTCTATTCCGCTGTACCAGATTTCCGAGCCCCAAGGTTTTGGCTCACGATGCGTCTTCAAATGAACGGGTTCATCAAGAGCAATCCACTCTTGTTCAACCAAATCGTTTGCCGCAAAGGCAAATCTCCCTTGCAAACGTCCATCTGCCGCGCTTCGTCGTTCACAAAAAACTGTCGGCAGCGGTACTTCTGGCCAGTGCCGTGAAAGCTCAACGCTCCATTGCTCGGTAAGTACTGTTTCGGATTTTTCGCCTACTTCTGGCATCGAGGGCACCACCAACTGCTGCGGCCGGTTTGAACTCGGCGACGAATCGTTCCCGAACAACCGCCATTGGCGCACTGTTCACCCTCGCGATCATAAACAAGGTGAAGCTCTTGAAAACCCCCCGACTCGCCATGAAGCCGACGATACGTCGAGATCGTCGAACCACCGGCATCGATAGCCTGATGCAACAACGGCGGAATACACATGGCGAGAGCCTGATACTCGTTGGGCTTCACTTTTTTGCATTTGCGGAACGGAGAGATTCTGCAACGATACAACGCCTCAAGAGCGTAGATATTGCCAAGTCCACCAATGAGTGCCTGATCCATCAAAGCGTCTTTGATCGAACGCTCGGAAGCCTTGAAAAAACGGCTCACAAAAATATTGCAGAGCGAGTCCTCTGAAAGTGGATCTGCTGCCTTTGAGACATCGTCGTGGCTGTCCACACACAACCAGAATCCAAAACGACGCGGATCAATATATGCAAGAGCAGAACCATCATCGAACACCAAGGTCACATGCTCATGAAGTGCCTTCTGTGGAAACTGCGAAGGCAAAAAGGACCCGCTCATTCCCAAACTCACGGCCACCATCCCGTGCTCGGTCGACAAGACAAGTTGCTTGGCCACCCGCTTTGGCTCGAGAAAAGTCGCGCCTTTGGAGAAAATGTTCCCCAACGCAGGCTTGTCGAATGGATAGCGCAGATCTGGCCGATGAAAATGAACACTCTTGATGCGTTTACCGGCGTATTCTTTCCTCAACGCGTGGGCGAAGGACTCGACTTCTGGGAGTTCTGGCATTCGGAATCATCTCCTCGGCGCGACAATGCGTGCTTCCAGAGCTGTTTTTGACTCAAGATGTACTGTTCATCAAGCTCCCTCAGGCGGGTGCTGAGAACCCGGGCGAAATTGGCATAGAACCGATGGGCCAGCGGCGCGTTGTCGGCCAGCTCGCCCTGAAGGGCCGGACCATCCAGGTAATACACGACCACGCGGGTCTGGGTTGTTACCGTCGCACTGCGTGGTTTGTTGTCGATAAAACTCATCTCGCCAAAACAGCTGGCAGGGCCAAGATGGGTCAAAAGGTGGCCTTCATCACTGCCGTATTTTCCGGACTTGTAGACGCCCACCTGTCCTTCGAGAACCAGATACATTCCGACGCTGGATTCGCCCTCGATAAGTATGTTCGTGTCGGAGCGGTAAACCCGAATTTCGCCCAAGGCGTAGATTCTCTCCAATTCCCGTTGCGAAAACTCAGAAAAAATCGGCAGTTTCTGCAGCAGCAGAGCCCCATGATAGGGGTTCAGATAGTCTTGAGAAAAACTGGTTTCTGCCGAAGACATGCCGATCGAATCCTCCATATGGGGTTTTCGGAAAAAAATTGCAGCACTTGATTCAGGAAATTGGCGGATGAAGCTCAAAGGTTTAAAAAAAAGCGATTTACGAAGCGGCAGTGTAGTCGTCTACCGAGGACGTCTGGATGACCCTCAAGGCTCGAAAGAATGCCGGAACGGGCCGAATTTTATACATAAACTAGCAATCGTCGTGGGACTTCACGAACACGAAGTGGGTCTTTCGCCTTTTGGTGCTTTTTGGGATGAAGACGACACGCACGACCCTTGGGCACATCCCTCAGGCGTACCCAAAAGCGTTTCAAACAAGCAAATCCACGACAACCTGGCTTTCCCGGAATGGGAAGTCGGCGACCCCCTGATTCATCGGGGTAGAACCGCAAAAATCAGCGAAACCAAAGATCGCGACCTGCACGTCTCGCTCATCTACACAGACGAAGCCGGGGGCACATTTTATGGAAATCTTGTCTGGATGGACGTGAGTCCGACACTAGACCTTATCGACGACACCTCGGCGTGGCCCACCCTCGCGTGATTTCAGAACCTCGAAAACATCTCGTGGTTCTTTTCCCAGGGCCTTGAGTGCCAACAACCAGTGATAGAGCAGATCCGCCGATTCAGAGCAAAACTCATCCGCATTACCGGTTATGGTGCTGTTTTTGCCTGCAATGATGGCTTCAGTGCACTCCTCGCCCAATTTTCTCAAGACCCGATCCAGGCCTGCGTTCAAAATTTTGTAGCTGTAACTCTCGGGGTCATTTCCCTCAGCTCGTTGGCAAATGGTTTCAAAAAGCCGCGCCACAACCGACCAGCCTGCATCCGTTTCTGCAAATCCATCTTTGGTTTCTGCATCAAAGCAGGTCGTGGAATGACGATGACAGACGGGTCCCAAGGGTTTGACCAAGGCCAAAAGAGCGTCGCCATCGCAGTCGATCAAAACGCGCTGCAACTTGAGCACATGCCCCGAAGTTTCGCCTTTTTTCCAAAGTTGAGCTCGACTGCGGGACCAAAACACCACCTCTCCGGTCTGCAGAGTTTCGCCAAGAGCTGCTTCTGAAACATAGCCCTGCATCAGCACCTGTCCGGTGGAAACATCCTGACAAATCATCGGCAAAACCGGTGGCTGCTCGGGAGCAAAACGGACCGCTTTGGACCAATCCGGAAGCGGCATTGCGCCTTCCAGGTGAAACTTGTTCTGTGCGTCTTGTTCGTGTTGGTTCATGTGCGATTCTTTCCCATGACAAAAGCCCCGCGAAGTCCGTGTCGCCGAATTCAGCTCGTGAAACAATCCAAGCACTGTTGAGATTTTGGAATTGTTCGCGAACCGCACGCGAACGGCAGCCAAGGAGTTTTTCCATGAATATCTTCAGAACTGCAACCACCCAGGCGATTCGGGATATCATCGCAGACCACGGCAGTGCCAACAGATTCGGAATCAGCCTCACAGATGCAGACGTCGAAGCCATCTGCACCCGGGTTGTGGACCTTTTTGAAATGACGCTCAATCTGCGCGCCCAGGTCGGCGGTGCCAACCCAAACCCTCGCGAGAGTGAGTCATCAGCTCAGGCCTCGACGCGAAATTCAGCCCTCAAACCACAAAGGTGGGAGCGTGAGCCTGCTTCGGTGCCCACCACAAAAGCCGCTTCCGAGGTTTATGACTTTTCGCATCTTGAGCGCAAAGACAGAGGCGATTCTCTGCCGCAGTTGGCCCCCAAAAGCGAGAGCGCGATTGATTTGAAACTTCCCAGAAAACGAATCAGCGTCAGTGAAGATGAAAGAGATATTTTGCTGCGTCGGGCACAAGCACCCTCGGTCGCGGTCACACAGAACACCTGAACTCTTCAGGTTGCGGGTACGCCTGATTGCTGAACGGGTCCCACACCACGGCGTTTCAACACGCCCACGAGCCGCATGAAACAAGGCAGATCTCCGTTGATTTTGACCAGACCACTCAAGTAAGCAACCTTGGCCCTCAGTGTACCTTGAAGAAGACGCCGGAGCGTGTTGCTGTCGGTGTGGACACTGACCCTGCATTGCCCGTCCAAAATGCTGGAAATCGCTTCTGCGGACAATGAACAAGGCGCCCCGACATCACTCTGGATATCTTGAATCCCAACCGAGCCACCGGCTGACTTCCAGCGTGCGCTCGAGACGGCATCGGATGCAACCACAACAAGAAACAAAGGCGAGCCGTCGATGACAAAAAGGTAGTCGCCACGGAACGAATCGCGTTCGGCGGCCGGCAACGACTGTAAATCTCCAATCACCCAGGTGCGAAAGTCGTCTGCGATGCGCATCAGTTCAAGCTCTTGCTGGTGTTGGTCACCAGGGGCGCGTTGGCCTTGCGGATTCTCGGCAGCTTGGGCCAACGGCAAACGAATGAACATGAAAGAAAGTATTCCCCTGAATTGAGAACAAATGACGCGCCCCGGAAAGACCGAGGTTTGCAATAATTCATCCCCAGGGGAGTGTCCAGCCGCGCTGCTGGCGGATTGTCTTCAATCGGGCTTGCAATCACGTAGCTCCAATTTTCGGATGCGCGTGCGGTTGGCGTCGCTGCTGGGCAACACCTCCTCAAACGTACCGGGCTTGCAGTTGGGATGCACCACCCGGAATCGTTGTGGAGTGCCTACCGGAACCAATCGGAAGACAAATGGAGAAGAGCCTGCATCCCAACCACCTGTATGGCTGACTTGTGCACCCGGAGGGTCAGTGATGATTTTCAGCTGAGCCGTCGGAACCTCAGGGTCGCGCTCGAACACCACATGTTCGCTGAGTTTGGCTGTTGGATTGCCCACCCGGAATTCGAGTCGTTTGGTGAGCAAGCCAGGGCGTTTCAATTCCAACACCCGAACACCTGGTCCGACGGGAACTTGCAGAGGCAGACTCATCGGTTTGCCCTTGTTGAAGGGCTGACCATCGAGCTCGACGGCAACCTTAATATCGGCAGGACTACCGGTGACCGACAGAATAAATTGTGTCCCAACATTTCGGTTGCGCAGATAAAGCAATGCACCAAAAAGCCCTGCCACAGCAAAAAGCAGAACCATGAGTGGCAAGAGAAGACTTCCAGAACGGCGGACTTGACGGGAGTTGGGCTCGAAATAAATCGACGGCGGCATTTCGATTTTACTCATCGTTGCTGCCGTTCGGTTGCGGTTGACCTTGATCGAACTGTTGCCTTGTCGTGCCTGAGTGTTGTTCAGCTTGCTGATTTCCAGCGACGCCGTGTTATCGTCGAGCACGAGTTCATTTTTGCGTGCAGGTTGCCCTAAGGCAAAAGCAGAACCACTGCGGATGGAACCGCCAGAGCTCTTGAGCTGATTGCGGGCATTGCTCATGTTGTTGCTCAGATCGACCACTTGTGCCGACTCGCTCAGATTTGGTCGTTGTCCGAAACTGCCTTGATTTCTGAGCGCTGAGTCAAATGAGCCGGTCGGCAAGGCCAACGTGGAACGAAGTCGCTCACGTGCGGCCTCAAGCTTTTCTGAAAAGACGTCTTGCATGAAGTCAGCCAGTTCGCCGACAAAAAAATCAGGTCGATATTTGTACAAAAACCGACTCAAATCGCGAACAGCTTCGCGACCGGTTTGATACCGTTGCAAAGGATCACGCGACAACAGACGCATCACGATTGCGTCCAGTTCCGGCGGCACGCCACTGCTGTTGACCTGGCTCGGTGGACGTATCTGACATGCTCTCACCGCTTCCAGAACAGCGAGATCTTCACCCTTGAAGAGCCGGGTCATGGTGAGCATTTCAAACAAGATGATTCCGACTGCAAAAAGGTCCGAGCGGGCATCGATATTGTAACCGCTGGCTTGTTCAGGGCTCATATAGCGGAATTTGCCCTTCAACACACCCACCCGGGTGTTTGATGCCTGGTTCTCTGCCTTGGCGATGCCAAAGTCGGTGATCTTCACATCACCTTCATAACTCAAGAGGATATTTTGTGGCGACACATCGCGATGGATGATGCCCATCGATTTGCCGCTCACATCCACGGCAGCATGCGCATAAGAAAGACCCGACAGAGTCTCCATCGCAATGTAGCAAGCCATCTCGATGGGAATGCGCTTTCGTTTTTGTTCGGCTCCTGCCAACAAGGCGCGCAGATCCTGGCCATCAACGAATTCCATGACCAGCATGTAGCTGCTGCCATCGGAAACAAAATCAAAAACCTGGACGATATTTTTGTTCTGCAGCTGCTTTGCAACTTGGGCTTCGTTGCGGAACATTTCGACGAATTCGTCGTCCTGCGCGAAATGCGGGAGAATCCGCTTGAACGCACAGACACGCGCAAAACCATCAAGACCAACACTTTTGCCAAGGTGGATTTCTGCCATGCCACCTTGAGCAATGCGCTCAGTCAGAATGTATTTTGGTTGGCTCGTCGCCATGCTCACCTTTCACCATGAACCGGCTCACCCGCGATTACCTGAAACGCGGATCAGCTCATCTGGTGTATCGGTGAAGGACAGTGGGAATTGACGTGTCAAAAACTCATGGCCAACGAAGTGCGACGCGTGCAATGGCAGACTGGGCAACAAATTCCGCCGTCGTCAGCTGCTTTTGCCTGTCGTTCTCGGGTTGCAGGGAAGTTTCAGGAAAATCAAAAACCAAGAGATAGTCCTGCGACCACTGATGGATGTGCGAAAAAAACGGCTGCAACGGAGTTTTGTCGCTCACCCGCCGAACATACATAGGGGCCTGCTGGTTCGGGCCAATCCTGAGGCTCAACGACCAAAGAGATTTGTCGTCCAGATTCATATAAGGATTCTCGGGAGTGAAAATACTCACGAGCATTCCCAGCCGCACTCCTCCGGAAGAATCCGAAAGAACGGTCAGGCCGTCAGTGCTCCCTCTCAGGCGAGACAAACGCTCGGCAACAGCGCGACGCATGTCATCTGCGAGCAACACGGCCGAAATCTCGACCTTGTTTTGAAATTTTGAAAAAACACGAGTTTCTCGGGTCCATCGGTCGAGCACCGGCGAGTAGATGGCGTCGTCTGCTGGCCCGGGAGGAACAAAAGATTCTGTCTTGGACACACAGGAAGTTGTGAATACCGAGAAACATGCTGAAACGACAGCAGCACACAAAGCAAGGGTTGGGGTTCCTCCTGCAATGCCAAAGCCCATTCCAATGTATTTTTCAGGGCGCGGTGACACGATTTCGGCCCCCTTGCTTGGATTGATAAAGGCGCATGTCAGCAAGTCGGATCAGGTCCTGGGCGCTGGCCAGTGGTTCGGAGCCAACCTGCTCACGCGCGTTTGCAATCCCCAAGCTCACCGTGACCGGAATCGCATGACCATCATATTCAATGGCAGTTTGCTCGACTGAACGTCGGATTCTTTCGGCAAGCGCAACCGCATCTTGAAGCGGGGATGATGTGAGTACGCAAAATTCCTCGCCCCCAAAACGCGCAAAAGTGTCGGCGGTCCCGACCAACGGTTTGATAGCAGAACAAACTTCCTTGAGCACAATGTCGCCGGCATCATGGCCATAAGTGTCGTTGACCGATTTGAATTTATCCAAATCGATCATGATAAAAGACAAATCAGCAGCTCCGGCCTTGACCAGGCGAAACTCTTCTTCCAGTCGTTCCATCGCGTACTCACGCCTGAACACGTCGAGCATGCGATCCTGGACGGCCATGCGATAAATCCGGTCAAACAACAATTGCTCGGCAGTACCGTGGGTAAAGTAACGCAGACGCACGTTGCCGACCCTGAGCATGTCGCCATGGGCCAATTCGGCGCTTTGCATCACCCGAATGTCGTTGATGAATGTGTGGTTCAAACTGCCCAGGTCGGTGACAATCGCCTTCGGACCTTGAAAATCGATTCGGCAGTGCTCGCGTGAAACACTCGAATCGTCGATCCACACCTGTACCTTGTCGGCCCGGCGGCCCAAAACCACGCCCGCAGTCTGCAACACAAATCGCTTTCCAGCGGCGCCGCCATCGTATTGAAGCAAAACCGGAGAATTGTTTCTGCTTTGTCCACCCGTGAGAGTCTGGGTCGACGAGGCAACTACGGTTTTGTCTTCATTTTGTCTTTCGTCCGACATGAAAACCCGGCTCCAAAAATTTATCCTTCTGGATACTAACAGTCTTGGTGATGAAAATGGAACGAGGCTGTTTTACAGCCCACTCACCATCTTGACACCAATGACGTTGGGCAATTTTCTCATCCCGGCAAGCAATTCCTGCTCCAGCATGCCATCGATGCGGATGAGCGACATCGCCATGCCGCCGCGCCGATTTCGCGACAATTCGAACTGGGCAATATTGATTTGATTGCGGGCCAAATAGGAACCGACGTCGCCAATCACACCCGGACGGTCGTGATTTTGAAGCACCAACATTTCGCCATCGGGCTCAATCTCAAAAAGAAAGTCGTTGATCGAGCACAATCGGGGATGTTCATTGCCAAACAAAACTGCTCCGACGGAAGTTTGCTCGTGCGCCGCAGATCCTTCGACTCTCAATTCCAAACCATTCCTTCGAACAGTGCCTTCAAGAGCAGCAAATTCAACCTGAAGTTCAAGTCCACGTCGCGACAGCAACCGCTCCGCATTCACATAGCTCACGTATTCATCGCTGCTGGGCGAAACAAAGCCCTTGACTGCCGACAATCGCAACAACTGCAACTCTTCTGGCTTGAGGTCTGCGTTGACCATCAACTTCAACAAGCGCGGATTGAAATCGCAGATCTGCGCCGCAACCCGACCGACTTTCTCGGCGAGCACGGCAAAACGACGCGAAGCCTCTGTGCCCAGAATCGAGACGTGCGGCAGATTGACAGGAGTGTCAACGATTTCGCCACGCAGAGCCTTGAGAGTTTGAATGGCAACTGTGTGACCAATGCGAAATTGAGCTTCGTGCGTGCTGGCTCCGATGTGCGGTGTCACAACCACATTGCGGTGCCCAACAAGCTCGGGCAAAGGTTTTGGTTCATTGTCGAAGGTGTCGATACCCGCGCCAGAAATGTATCCTTCGTTGAGCAGTTTCAGCAAAGCTTTTTCATTGATGATTCCGCCACGCGCCGCGTTCAAAACAACGGCGCCTTTTTTCAACTTGCGCAATTCGATCTCACCGACCATGCCCTTTGTTTCTTTGTTGAGCGGCGTGTGGACAGTCAAGACATCGCACTCTGCCAGAAGCTCTTCGAGTGTCGTGCGCCGCTCTGCTCCATTGCGACGAAAAACGTCTTCTGAAATGTAAGGGTCATATGCAAGTACACGCATATCGAAAGAACGACAAAACTTTGCAACCCGGTGTCCGACGTTGCCCAAACCAACGATGCCGATCGTCTTCTCAAGAAGTTCAGTGCCCGTGAACTCATGACGATTCCAGCCACCTGTTGAAGTCGAGGCATGCGCCCTGGGAATGTTTCGAATCACAGACAAAAGCAGCCCCATTGTGAGTTCAGCTGCAGAGTTGGTGTTCTTGCCGGGCGTATTGAGAACAAGCACT
Organism: Pseudomonadota bacterium; assembly: GCA_039799985.1. Taxonomy (GTDB): domain Bacteria; phylum Bdellovibrionota_B; class Oligoflexia; order Silvanigrellales; family Silvanigrellaceae; genus RFOM01. The sequence goes on from JBDLRR010000368.1 coordinate 12,033, forward strand.
CCAGCTTCAGTTGCTGCTTCAACATCGATATTTCCGTAACCAACGGCGGCGCGTGCGACAACCGACAACTGCTTGCCTGCAAACAAAACTTCTTTGTCGACGTCGGTTTCCGACCTCGAGACCAAAACATCAGAGTCGGCAACCTGGGCAAGCAACTGTTCGCGCGTGCAATCGGGGTGGTAGGCAATCTCGGTCGGCAACGACAATGCAAGTTCCGCGGGAGGATGGGTCAAAAGCTCCAGAGCAACATCGTGCAGTTTGCCGGTGATGAGGATCTTGATTTTCTGGGGTGCAGAACCACCCGAAGATTGGCGCAACATGATCAACTCCAGTTCCAATTTTTCATGCCAGCAGAGACCCAGGATCTCCGGTGGACACCCATTGCGAAAGAATCGCCGCAGGTGCGCCCTGAGCAACGAGCCGCCCGAGGTCCATCAGCAGGACCTGGTCACAATCTTGTACTGTTTCCAGCCGATGAGCAATTATGAGGACTGTCTTGCAGCGAAAGAGTTCCTTGACCGCGATTTGAATCAGCGCATCGGTTTCCAAATCCACACTTGCTGTGGGCTCGTCCATCAGCACGACCGGAGCATCAAGCAACAACGCGCGCGCAAAACAGAGCAATTGTCGCTGGCCCACCGACAAGTTTGCCCCCCTCTCGAGCACCAATGTGTCGAGCCCATGGGGCAAATTTGAAGCCACAAAATCCGCCAACCTCACGGCCTTGAGGACCTGCCACAGACGTTCATCTGTGTGCAGCCCAAGTCGATCGAGATTGTGGCGAAGAGTGCCTGCAAACAAATGCGGTTCTTGAGGCACAATCGCGAACAGCTTCCGCGCTTCAACAAGAGGCATTGAATCGAGACTGTGGCCCCCGACTCGAATCTGCCCGCCATCCGCATGAAGCATCTGATAAAGTGCCTGAAAAAGTGTCGACTTGCCGGCCCCGGTGCGTCCGATGATTCCAACCCGTTGTCCTGCTGCAATTGTCACCGACACATCGGACAACACCAATGGGAGCCCCGGGCGATAGCGCGCAGAAAAGCGATCCAGAACAATCTCTGCGCCGGATGATTCGAACCGGGTGGCTGACAATGCCAAAGCTTCGCTCGGTCGTTCATGCGGCAGATGCCGATATTCAAGAATTCTTTCCAGCGACACCATGGTCGACTCGATCATCGAAAAACTGCGGGTGAGCCACTGCATTGTGCTGTCGAGACCAATCGACAAACTCATCAGGAAACCAGCGACACCCACGCCCATGCGTCCCTCGAACAGCGCCCAGATCACGAACAGTGTGACAACCAAACCAAACAATTCAGAGGTTACTTTCAAGCGCACGTTCAACCAACGCGTCAACCGGTTTTGTGCCAGAAACGCAAGTGCATATCGGGTCTGAAGGAAATGCAGGCGGGCCTGGAATTCACCTATGCGGCCGTAGCTTCGAATCGTCTGCATGCCAGCCACACACTCTGTGAAGACCGACCAGAAGGGAGTTTCCAAGACTTTGCTCAATCGTTGAATTTCGCGGCTGGCAGGTCGAAAAAGACTCTGGATGCGAAAATAAACGATCCAACAAGGTATGCAGGAAAGACAAGCCGCCGGCGAATTGAAACCGACAAGAACAAAAATCCACAGGATTTCGGCGATGCAGCCAAAAATATCATTGATGTAATTTGGAATCTGAACCAAAAGATTTGCGTAATCGCCGCTGAATCGACGAACAATTCGACCGGTCGGATTTTCGTCGTAAAACGTGACCGGAACATTGGAGAGATTTTCGACCACCCGATCGTGCATGGCACGACCTCCACGGGCAAGAAAACCGGTCACAACTGTCCAGGTCAGTGCCCGGTAGAACACCGCAAACAAGATAAAAAACATAAGAGCCGAGAGACCGCGCTGCGGCGAGCTGTTGGCAAAAAATGCACGCAACTGTGATTCAATTGTACTGGTGTCTGCGCAGACTGTTCCACTGCACCTCTCAACCCACAACGAAACAAGCCATCGAAAGCCGTTGGCAAAAAAATTCTCGGTGATGATGAGAAACAGAAGAACGGGGCCCATCCAGGCGATGCCTTGGATAGACGACAGATAACGCGTGTAAAATCCGACGCCAATACCGCCAGTACCACGCTTTTCGGCCGCTATAAAACCAGGTTCGGCAAGCTGGGTCATGGCGTCCCCCGTGCCAGAATTTTTGCCAACCGGGAACCCTGGCAGCTGAGCTCGGGCCACCCACCCTGCTCGACAACTTCACCGCCATCCAAAACGATGATCAAGCCCGCCTTGTCGAGGTGAGCAAGTCGATGCGTCGCCCAGATGAGAGTTTTGGGAGTCTTCCAGCGACCATCCAGCAGCTCATTGAACAATTTGTCTTCGGTCTGGGTGTCGACAGCACTCAAGGGATCATCCAACAGAATCAATTGCCGCTCTGCGAATTCAGCACGCGCCAAACTCAGACGCTGTTTTTGACCTCCCGAAAGATTTACTCCACGTTCGCCAAGTTCGGTGGACAGTCCAGAGGGCAGATCCCGAACATCGAGCGCAAGCTGGGCACGCTCCAGAGCTTCGACCACCCGTGCATCCAATGTGTCATCCCGTTCGCCATCCGAGAAATATTTCAAAGGAACATTCTCACGCACCGATGCTGCGGCCACAAATGCTTCTTGTGGGACAAATGTTTGTGTTCGGCGCAACAGTTCCAGAGATTGCGAACAATGGACAGGCCACAAGATCTTTTCGACATCACCATTTGCCAAAGAAACATCGGCTGACAAACTCACTCGACCACGCGTGGGAGTGATCTCGCCCATGAGTGTCTGGAGCAGAACGGACTTGCCGGAACCCACAGGCCCCACGATGGCTGTCAGAGCACCTGCAGGAATGACGGTGGAAATGTTCTTGAGCGCCGGCTGGGCAACATCCGGCCATTCGACCCAGACGTTCTCAAGCACAAAGGAAATATTTTGGGCGCAGGTCACATCGGCGATCGAAAAACCGATCGGAGCAGGCGGAGAAAATCCGCGCTCGGCAAACTGCTCGGACTGCAATTGCTCTTTGAACAATCGCGAAATCAGCTCGCTGCCAACGACGGCTTCAGACCAAATGCGAACAAACCAAGGCAACGGATTGAGCTGCTGGCCCAGGATGGATGAAAGCCAAATCGCGGCAAACACCTGACTTGCAGAATGCCCGCTATGAAACCATAAAAATCCTGCAAAAACACCCAACGCGACCAGCATCCACCACGACGTTGAAAGCGCAAACGAAGAGCTGTAATGCGCTTTGATCTTGAGATCCTGGCGAAATTCTTTGCGGGCTGCTGCGGCAATATCGGCGACGAATTTTTGCGACCAACCAAAATAGCGGACCAGCCGCGCCGCTTGAATCCACTCGGTGACAAGCGACAAGCGATGGTCACTGCGGCGCATCAGTTCATGATGAAAACGCCGACCCAACCATGAAAAAAACATCGAAACAGGAATTTGAACCATCAAAATTGCCAGAGCAACTAAGGCGGCAGGTCCGACGTACGACCACATAATCACAACAATCACCGTCGAGCTGACAAACAAGACCGGAAAATCCACGCCTGCATGCGCAAAAAATTCAGCAATGTGTCGACTGTCGGTCTGGGCAAGATTGACGATGTCTGCCGTTGAAAACTTTGCCCGGGCATTCCTGGACATCTTCAGTACAAACTCATTCAACCAACGGGTGAGGTAGGCCTGAACCCGAAAGACGACCAAAGTCTCGCGATCGATTTTTTGGGCGTGCAAACTGGCAGCACAGACATTCAGCAAAAAGACACCAACTGCGAGCAGTATGCTGAAGAAAACCTTTTCCGAGGGCGCAAGGCCAGACGAATTGTCTTCGAAAATCCTGAGAACCTTGATTGCCAGAAGCGCGGCGACAATTGAAAATGCGACGTCAATCAAATGGATGAAAAACATCTTCCACAACGATATCCGCTCGGACCGGGCAATCGTTTGCATCACAGAAGAGCGCAATCCCTGCAGCGAAGATTCAAGTTGCGCTGGATAATCATGCCGGTCGGTATCAAACCGGCGAATCCAAATCAGATCCTGCACGTCGTCCAGTTCAGCTGGTCGACTTTCAAGTTTTTTCATCAACGGATTGATGTCCGAGAAGGCAAAACGTTGCCACAGAGCCCGGACAAGCCCCATTGAATCGGGAAGATGAAGAAGGTTGCGAATTATTTTCATATTTCAGGGATCGACGATTTTTCTGGTTGCGCCCGCCACCCGAATATCGGATCCGGAATCGCAAAAGTACTCAACAGATGCTGGTCCGCCAGTGGGATCGTAACTCCAAAAGACCATTGCTTTTGCTCCGCCCACATCAATCTGACACCCTTTGACCCTGCCTTCCTTCTTGCAGCCAGAAGAGTCTTTCCAGCTCCCGTTGGCCAACGTGCAGAATGGTTTCTCGGACTCAAGCACAGCAGATGAGTGATACTCGAAACATTGCTTGGACGTCTCGTAGTGGCACATGGCCAACGCTGACGGTGCCTGGACATCCGTCACATCCCCTTGCTTGCTGCAACCAGGCGTATGCAAGGCCACAAACAAGCCAGTCAAAGATGAAAGAGCCATCTTCAGTGCCATGATTGTTCACTTCTCCCGAATCTGCCAAAATAGTGTGGCACAATCTAATGCGAGCGAGAAGACAGGTCAAAAACCAATTCGTCTTTTTTGTAGATTGGAATGTCGGCTGTTGGCCAAACGAAGACACCACGATTGGAGTGCACGGTTCGAATGCATGCCGAAATCGAATTCAAAAGCATTGCCTCACGATTGGACGAAATTGTCTGCGCATACAGCAACGATGCCGCGGCGCGTGCTGCGAACTCGGAACCAGATACAACATATCTTTTTTGGCAACTCACTTGGGCATTGTCTGTGTGTGGTGTGGCAACCTCAGCCCGAACAATTTCGAATTTGCGCGCAAGGATTTTTTCTGCAGAACCCGACGATAATTTGAGTGTCATCCAATACGCCTGGATGCGCCAATGCGATTTGCCCGGATATGTTTCCACACATAACTTGAAGAGTTTTTTTGAATCGCTTTGCAAAATTTTCGCTCGGGATTCGCAGGATTTTCAGGATGATGATTTTGTATATCAATTCCTCAGAAGGGCCACGGGTTTGCCGGCCGAAATGCAAGCTGAGATATCTGCACTGATCGCTGCTGCAAGAACTCTTCCCAAACCAAAACACCTGAGCCTCATACCCAAGCATCCCACAATCCCCTGGCTGACAATTCAAGAAGTCGCTTCTAGGTCTGAGTTTTTCATTGGTTCTTCAGCCGCGGCAAAGAACAACCGAGTGGTTTTTGTCGCGCTACCCCCACCTTTGTCAGCTCCCATGACGTGGAGCCTTCCTGCGCTCGAGAATGCAAAAATGCCGACTGTTTTTTTGGGATGGCCGGTTGGCGCCGGAACCCAACTGACACGCGAAGAGCAACTGGCGCTTGTCGCGCACGAGTGCTGTCATGTGAATCAGTTGCTGAGTGAAGCAAATGAAGATTCTCTGAAAGGGCAAGCTGTCATGCGTGGCACATTCGCCCGCGAGCTTCAGGCCCTGAGGGCAGAGTGGGAAGAACTTCTGCATCAGTGCGAAAAACTATCATCCCCTGAATGCGAGCGTCTCAAAAGCCGTTGGCGTATGGCCAATGAAACGGAACAAATCAGGCTTCTTCAAAAAGATCTGTTGGCATTTGAAAAAGCAACATCAAATTCGGGGGCACCGGCGGAGCAACTGGGTCATTTATTTCAGGAGAGTCTGCGCATGCCGTTCACGACTTTGGTGTATGCACTTTGCGCAAGAATGGTGCAGCCGCAGGGACTCGAACCCCGGACCCCTGCCGTGTGAAGGCAGTGCTCTAACCAACTGAGCTACGGCTGCGAAGGACCTCGACGTTTATTTTCATCGACCCGTTTTGTCAACTGGCCCGAGGCTGGTGAACTTTTGAGAAGTGAATCAAAAGTTTCAAAGATTCCGTCTCCCTCAAGGAGTTTGCCCTGGTAAACAATGGCCGGGGTCTGCATCAAGCCAAAGTTACGGGCCAGGCCCTGCGCCCGGGCCAGCAGATCGGTCAACCCCTCACCCGAACGGTAACACGCTTTGAACTCGCTCATCCGCGCATCGGTTTGTCGCGCGAGGTCGAAGACCGAAACGTCCGCAAGGAGTTCGCCCTTGGTGAGTGCCGCCATGTGAAAAGACGCAAAAGCACCCAACTGTTGAGCACAAAGGGCACCCCGTGCCAGGGCCATCGCACTTTCGGGACGGGTGTAAGGAAACGGAACGTAGACCGGTCGAAGTTCACCCCGGTTTTCTTCGACCCGCTTTGCAAATTCGACCAAAAACGCAACGCAATTTGTGCAAAGGTAATCAACAAAGACCAATGCGTTTGGCTGCCCTTTTCCCTCAAATGGCAGACCCTGCAAATTCAGAGCAGTGAGCTCGGGCAACGGAGATGGACGTTCCAAAAGCAGTTTCCATTCGCCTTTTTTGCGCAGCTCGTTCGTCCAGGTCTCGAGTGCCTCTCGCCGGCGGACTTCATTCAGATAGCCAACGAGCTGATTTTTGACTGGAGCGAAACCCTCTCTTGGAGCAGATGGATCGCTGGCTTCATATAGATTTCTGGCATCTTCGGTGGTGGCCTCGTCGCGAGGCAAAAGCTCAGCTTCCCGGTCGGCAACAGACTTGGAGCCGGAGTCACCCGCCTCTGCCAATTGCTTGTCCAGGATGTGCAGACGTGCAAGCTTGTCGACCTCTTTGTAAAACTGAAGTTCGGCATCGCGCATGGTCTGGCTGCGCAGCGAAAAAGCACGTTCAAACTGTATTTTGAGTTCGGGCGAGAGCTGCTTCGCAGAAATCGTTTGACCTTTGTGAACAAAGAGGCCACCTGACTGAAGCATCACATCTTGTTCGGCCCGCGTCGGGGGCAGACGTTCACGCTGCGCTCCCTGAAAATGCAAAGTGGACCAAATTGCAACGCTTGCAACCAGTCCACCCATTGCTCCCGAAAAAGCCGACTTGCGACAAAATGCCATTCGACTCTGCTCCTCAAATCATCCTGTTTTGGATTTCATGAGAAGCGTGCCGCTTCAGAGCCAAACTGTCAAACCAGCTCCAATGCGAGATGTTCTGCCCAACGGCTTGATGACGTCGCCTTTGCTGTTCTTACCGCTGTAGCTTGTCACAGTATGGCTTGCACTCAGAACAAGACTGACCTGCGTCGACGCAAAATAACTCAATTCAAAAATACCGCGGTAGCCTGCGCCGTTGAGCGCAACGCGCTCGCCATCAAGATCCAGATTGGCGCGTGAGTACACGGCGGCACCGCCAACCACAACGTTGCTCACAGGAGTGCTCATCACCATTTTCACATCGGCTCCGGAGTCCACTAGTCGGAGTTCGTTGCGCGAATTGTCTGAACCCTGCATTTGGGTTGTCGAGAAAAATGCACCGGTCTGGATAAACCGAAAATGCTCCATCCCCGCCGACAATTGAAGTCCATTTCCGTTCAACTGCTGTGTGCCCGAAGTGCCACCAAGGTCCACATCTGTTCTGGCTGCGTTGACCTGTTGCGACAAGTACAAATTGTATTTGTAGGGACTGCGGAAACGATTGTAGTAATCGTGAGTCAATTCATAGCCAAAAGCCGGACCCGCCACCCAAAGGCAGGTTGCCATCAACATCGATTTGAGAACCCAAAACGCTTTCATAAATCACCTCATGCCAAAATGCGTTTGAATGACATGCAGCATGACCTGTGCCAAAAAACCCTTGACTTTCATTTTTTAAATAATTCCGGCATCTTATTATTTAAGCTCGGCTTTCAAATATGGAAAATCAATGTCATTTGCCTTGCCAGTGCAAAGAACTTGGACAGCGCACTGAACTTTGCGGATGCGGTGACCGATCTTCCCGATGAGCCAAAATTGGTCTTTAAACCAAAGGGAATAACACCCATGAAATCAGGCCCCAAGGCAGAGATAAAGCGAATAGGGATCCTCGGCGCGGCCTTTGACCCGCCGCATTTCGGACATTTTCTTCTGGCCCAGATGGCATTGAACACAGGTGAAATCGATGAAATCTGGATGGTGCCCTCGCCCGAGCGCTGGGACAAATCACCTGTTGCACCTGGTCAACAGCGACTCTCCTGGCTGCAAATGGCAGTGCGTGAATGTCCTGCCGAGCTCAAAAGCAAACTGACGGTTTCGGATGTTGAACTCCAGCTGCCAACCTATCGCGGAACTCAATGGCTTCTGTCGCAACTTCGCCGTACCCATCCCGCAGCGAGTTTCGCACTGATTCTGGGATGGGACTCGTTTGTCGGCATTCCAAAATGGCGCGACCCGACGACAGGTATTTTGAACGGAGATGAGCTTCTCAGAACAACGCGTCTTTACGTCAGTCCCAGAGCATTGAGTCCGGAATTCGCCACGGAACACCCAACATCGCACCCCAATGGCGTGGTGATGCTCCCCTCGTTGGATGAACCAACGGCAGGAAACATTGACTGGATGAAGGGAATACAACGAAACGAGGTCGCAGCCCTGTCGAGCAGTCTCGTGCGCACTGCTCTGGGCAAGGGGGAACGGCTGCGATTCATTTTCAGTGATGTGGAAAAGGAAATTTTCGAGTCACGAATTTACGACAAAAGCTGACGCGCTGTGACTTCGATACCTTGAGTCAGTCGCACGCCCATGTGCGTCACCGTGTCGCTCGCCAGCAAGGTTCCCAACTCACCACACGTTTTAAGCGAGCGTCCACGCACCAACCCGAGAAGAAATCCGCCCGCAAACAAATCGCCTGCACCGGTGGTGTCGACAACATTCACCTGACGGGTTGGAATGTGGAGGGCTTCGCCACGATGACAAATCCACGCGCCCTGTGCGCCATCCTTGACGACTGCAAGCTCGACCTGTTCGCCCAGCGTGAGTGCTGCTTTTTGCCCGGTGCAACCAACCAACATTTCAGCTTCCTGGGCATTCGCGAAAACAAGTGAAACATGACTTTTGAACAATTGCTGAAAGCGTTCCTTGCTGCGCGAAACCACGAATGGATCGGCAACATCCAACGCGATTTTAACGTTGTTTTGTTTGGCGACGTTCAACGCGTGTTCAATGGCGTCGACTTGTTCAGGCGTGTCCCAAACATAACCGGTGGTGAAAAAGATCTTGCTGCTTTTGATGTCATGCTCGGGAACAAACCCACGATGATACGAGCGGCATGCACCCAGATGGGTATTGAGGGTCCGCTCACCATCGGGAGTCACAACCACAAGGCAGGTTCCGGTTGTTCCCTGAACAACCGCAAGCCTGTTGCGGATGCTCAGCTGCTCAAGGCGGGCCGAAAAAGAATCGCCATATTGGTCGCGAGCGACACATGAACTGTAGCTCACCTCCGCACCAACCAATGCCATCGCCCTCAAGGCGTTGGCAGCGCTGCCGCCCAATTCAACTTCTGCTGTCAGCTTGCCCAAGTTGGCAAGCACGCGGGCCTGGTCGGCGCCTTCGACAAGCTGCATGCGTCCTTTGTGCATTCCCAACTGACTCAGGTCTGTTTCCTCGGCACGTACAAGCATGTCAACAAGTGCGTTTTCGATTGATGTGACGTCGATAGGACGCGCCGACTGTTCTGCATTCAAAAAGGAAAACGACATGATGACCTCGTTCAAAATGGATCGACTGACAAAATCGGGAACAGGATTCAATTTCCGGTGAACGTCGTCCAGGAGAAATCGAGTCCACCCTGCAAATCGCGCACAATCCCAACCGCTGTCAACGGCTCGCTTCCCGAAAAAGTCAATTTTGTGCTTGCAGCTCTCTGATTTTCGACTTCTCCACGGCTCAAGTACCATTGAACGCGGCGCTTTGCGCCTTCATCGGGATCTGCGTCCGAGAGCGTCAATTGAAGGTCAAACGGAGAACCTATCGCCTTGCTGCCCTGGGCCGGACTGATGCTTTTGATAAAAGGAGCGGTGTTGGTCGTCGTGTTGCCATTGCCGGCAAAAGCTTTGGCCAAACAACGTGCGGAATCGCCAGCTCCGGCATTTGCTCCACCTGAACCATTGCCTTGCGGCGCCGCTGCGATGCCGAAGGTGAACGCTCCCTGGTCAGCGCGAAACACGTTGCCCTCGACTTTGGCATCATATTCCAAAGTAAAAAGAGGCAGCCAGCCACTGATCAATGCATCGTTCAACAAGGAATCTGCTGCTGGCGTGTTGAACGTCAGAACGTGCTCTTCGATGTGCATCGGTGTTTCTTGTTTCAACTCCCGCCGCCACGATGCCTCCGTCAACCCCAAAGTGGACAGCGGCACCTCGACATTTTGAATCTTGGCAGCAGCCTTGAGAATGGTCTCGCAATCGGAATTGGCGTCGAGAATCTGTGGCAACTTGGCGCGCTTGAGTTTTGTGACTGTCAAAGACATCGGAACTGTGGTTGCCGGCGCCAGGGCCAAAAAACGGAAAAGCACTTTTTGCGAAGGTCGCAAAGGATATTGCTGGCAAACCGTCTCGCCGTTCAAATCAAAACAATGTTGACCTTCGATGGCAGCATCCACTTTTTGCAGTGCCTGCAAACCAGGAACCCTGATTTCCTCGAGCACATAAAAATTGCGGCCAGCACGACAAGATGTCAGGGCCAACGCACCAACAACCAACAACGTCAAACGAGATGTCATGACCCGCCTCCTCAAAATACGGCTTTGATGCCAAGGTTGGGAATGATCGGCGTGCCCGCAATCGGTTCCCGACTGCTGAAGTCGGGAGCGTTGCGATAGCCCACTGTGTTTTCGCGATTGGTAGCATTCTGCAATTCAAAAAATGTGGTCAGCGTCCAGTCGCTGAACAAGAAATCGTAATCGGTGCGGACGTCGAGTTGGGCAAAGGGAGGATTACGGCCGTCGTTGACACTGATCACAGGCGTTGGCGTGGGCGCATTGGGCCGATAGCGGCCGGTGTTCTGATTGTATCGCCCGCCATTGAGAATGTTGTATGGTCCACCACTCAAATATTGGAATCGTGCTCCAAGTTCCCAGCGACCCGTAAACCGGTAAGAACCCACGACGTTGAGTGCATGCGGACGGTCGAAGCTGAAAATGCGCCATTCATCAAGAGCTGGATCTCGCCTTTCAGAACGGCTGTAGCCATAACTCAGCCAACCGTTCCAAACGCCTTTGCGGGTTTTTCGCAACAGAATTTCGGCACCATAGGCTCGACCTTCAATGTTGTTTTCGTACTTCAACAACGGGTTGCTGGTTGCCGTGCCAACCAGATCCCAAAGCTTTTTCTCATAAACTTGCAGATCGACATCCACGTCTTCGAGAATCTTGTTTTCCAATCCCAGAACAAAATGGCGTGCTTTTTCCAAGGTCAAATCGGGATTGCCGTAATCGACCGAATCGAATTGCGGGCCCGGACGTTGGCTGTAGATTCCCGCAGCCAATTTGAGTGCGGTGTTGTCGGTGGCCTGCCAACGAGCCGAAAAACGAGGATCAGCAGCGCGCTGTGTTGACTTGTTGCCCTGCAGAAAAGCTAGTCCTGGATTCACAGTCACATCTTCAGAGGGCTTCCAGATTGCATCGATATGCCCTTGCACAGTCGTGGTGTCTCGCTTGACGTCGGACGTCGATTTGGTCGCAGTATCGGTATCAAAAAACGGAGTGAATCCGGTCGGCGGCAGCTGAATCGCATCGACCTTGGATACGGTTTTGTCGTATTCGGGACGAACACCGATGGAAGCCGAGAATTCATTGCTGAACTTTTTGTCCAGGGCCACATCCAGACCAAAACGGTTGCCGCGCACATCCACCGTGTTGTCGAAAATTTCCTGATTGACGATCACCAGTCGTTGTTGTGGC
>JBDLRR010000369.1:0-8999 GCA_039799985.1 Pseudomonadota bacterium
GTCCGGAATGGACGCAGAGCTTACGGCCAGCAGAAGCAATGTGGCGTTGAGTGGGATGCCATGTACTGGTCGTACATCGGAGCAATGAAGAGTACCTCTGATGCTCTTGTAAAAAGTGTCACAACGGTGCCCGATTTTGCCGAAGCAGTCGGGCTGGGTAACAAATAAATCTCAAAGTTGAACCAACAGAATCAATTCTTTTGCTGCGTTGGTTTCGTGTAACCCAGCATGCGCGTCATTTTGTGCAAGTGTGGAATTTGCTGTTGCGAGACTGGAAGAAAAACGAGGCTGGACAGGATCTTTCCCGCCATTGAATCAGGATTTTCGCTGAGATCCTTCATGCTCGAAAGTCCACGCGTTGCATCGAATCCTTCAACACGCAGGTGATCTACAATACGTTGCGGATCTGCAGACAGAAGTGGAAATAACCAAAAGGTAGTGAGCTGAGAAGCGTTTCCCGGGATATGTTCTTTCGGGATGCCTGCTGATTCTGCTGCAGAAAGAATTTTGTTCATTCTTTCTTTCCATAAGGAGGAGGACGTCTTGTTCCATGTGTGTTGCACCAAACCAGACAGTTTTCTTGAAGGGCGCATTCGAAAAACAAATGGAACTTGCGCCGCTGGGAATCCACGAACCGAATTTCTGATGAAATCTTCATGGCCACCGCGAAGACTCCTTAGAAGACGCACAACAACACTGTAAGCCAGAGGTTGGGTGAGCAATTTGAGAAGAAAAGTTTTTAGAGCCTTCTTTCTCAGCATGGAATGCTTTTGGCGTGGATAATTGGTCTCGATCTTCAGCATTTGTGTTCGCAGTTCTTGATCGCGAATGATGCCCACCGCACCCCCAAGAACAGTGGAGCGTTTGATGGTCCCGAAGCTGAAGAATGTTGCTGTGGCTGATGTTGTGCCGGTGAAATCATGACCCATGAATGATTGCGCGCAGTCCTCAATGAGGAACAGGCCATTGTTACGACACCATTCCGCGAGTTCCGTGAGGGGACTCCAGGTGCCAAACAGATGCGCGCAGAGCACGCCTACTGTGCGGGGCGAGAGGCTGGATTTGATGTCCTGAAGGTCCGGAAGCAGCGTGTGGGTCTGGATATCAACGATTCTGGCAACCAGCCCATGCGCTTCAACGATTTCTTTCATGTGGGGGATATTGATTCCCGACATCAGAATTTCGCTGTCCGGCGGAAATTTTTGGGCAGAGAGAAAGAGGTCCCATGCTGAACGAACGCAGAAAAAAACATCCGCTGACTGGTTTTCGGTTGTCAAGTTGAAACTTGCTGATTTTCCTTGGTTTCTTTGGCTACGAAACAGCATCTGACCAAGTTCTTTGAAAGACAAATCCAGTATCAGCGGAGGTATCATTTTTAGATTGAACGGAAAATGAAAGGAATTGTGGGAAAAGATGGTCGGGGCTGTGGGATTCGAACTCACGACCCTCTGCTCCCAAAACAGATGCGCTACCACTGCGCTAAGCCCCGACGCGCCCACCTAGTTGCCATAGTTTCAGATCGAGTGCAAGCTCCCCCTCAGAAAAAGGGGTTCTTTGTGTCAATTGAGCTGACCGCACTGTTATCCAAGGTGATTTTTGCCTCTCAAGATGGCGCCTTCGTCGTTGCTGAGTTTGTCGATTCCAAGTCGGCCAAGCGGTTTCGGGCGAGTGGCAAGTCCCTGAGTGTCGGAAAGTTTGATTCACAGCAGCAGTACAAGCTGTTCGGGGATTGGGCGAGCTCGGCAAAATATGGGGAAACCTTTCAGGTTATCTACAGCGAACCCATGCGCCCGCCGACACTCACTGGGGTGATTCCCTTTCTGGTCAACAACATCAAAGGCGTTGGCGAGGTCACGGCGAAGAAATTTCTCGAGGCGATCGACGTTCGCACCATCGATGAGCTGGTTGAAGTCTGCAAAAGCCAAAAAGAGAAGGTTTTTGGCTTTTTCAAAAGCAAGCGCGACAAGGCTGAGCAAGTCATCTCGCTCATCACGGGCGATGAGGTCTATCGCGGAATCATGGTCTTTTTGCACGAGCACAACATTCCGCCCAATTTCGCAAACCGCATTTACGAGCGTTATGGTTCCGATGCGATTCATCTTCTCAAAGAAAATCCTTACCGGTTGATTTCCGATTTCCGCAACGTTGGTTTTCTGCGTGCGGATGCCATTGCACTCAAGCTGGGTATTGATCCGCTGTCGCGATTCCGCCTTGAAGCTGCTTTTGTTTACACCCTCGAGCGTGCGCATGATGATGGTCATTGCTGTTTGCCGCGCGACGTTTTGATAGAGGGAGCCAGGGAAGTTCTTGGGGCAAAACGTGATGCCCGCTTCACCTTTGAAATGCTTCTTTCGGAGTTGCGCTCCATCTATAAAGAAAATCGAGAAAAGGGCGTTCAGTCATTTATTCTGCGCCTTCCCGAAACATCGGCGGGCGACGATAAAACTCAGCAACCGCTGTTTTATTTGCCTGAAGTGTTCAGCCTTGAAAATTCCACCGCAGGGGAATGTGCGCGGCTTTTGTTTAAATCCGGCATCGGCAATGATCCATTCGAAGCAAAGTTTCGCGCTGGCGAAGTGACTCTGGAGGAGCTTGTTCCGGACATCCCGTGGAGCAAACTTTCTGACGAGCAGGCCGCTGCGGTTGAATTGTCGATTGGTTCCCGTTTTATGGTGCTCACCGGTGGACCTGGCTGTGGCAAAACGTTCGTGTTGAAAGCCATCTATCGCATCCAAAAGGCGCTGAAGCGCAGTGTTGTTTTGTGTGCGCCAACAGGCTTGGCAGCGAAACGCATGACCGCTTCAATTGAAGCTCAAGCTTATACACTGCACAAAACCCTGCGCATTGGTCAGACCGACGACTCTGGGTCCTCCGAAGGGGGCGAAGGCGCGTTGAAGGACGTGGATGTTGTCATCGTGGACGAAGCGTCGATGCTCAGTCTCGACTTGTTCAACACCCTGCTCGAGGCCATGCCGCCACAAACGCGTTTGATTCTGGTGGGCGACGTTGACCAGCTTCCCAGTGTGGGTGCCGGCAATTGCCTGCGCGACGTCATTGCATCAGGTGAAGTGCCTGTGGCCAGGTTGACCAAAATTTTCCGCCAGTCGAGCGAAAGTCCGATCCCGACAGCTGCGAGAGCCATTATTGAAGGACGCAAACCCGATTTTTCGCTGGTGAGCCGCACGCCGCATTTGCCATCGGCGCAGTCGCTGGTTTTGTTGCCTTGCAGTCTGCAAACGTTTTCCGAAATCCTGTTGCCGTTGGTGAGAGAGACGATTCCGCAAATGTACGGACTTGATCCGGTGCGGGATATACAGATTCTTGTTCCCATGCGTCGGGGCGATGCCGGACAGGAGAAAATCAACAAATTGCTGCAGGCCGAATTGAATCCTCCCCATCCCGACAAAGACGAGGCGATGGTCGATGAAACTTCGGTTTTCAGGGTTGGTGACAAGGTCATCCAGACAAGAAACAACTACGACAAGGATGTGTTCAATGGTGACCTGGGATTCATCCGGGCGATTCGGGTTGTGCAGAAAAAGGTGGAAATGGACGTCGCTTTTGATGATCGCATTGTTCGCCTCGAAGACGAAGATGTCGACGATTTAAGCTTGTGTTACGCCATGACAGTGCACAAGTCTCAGGGCTCTGAATTCCCGTTGGTGATCATTCCGATGTTCAGCGCCTATTATTCAATGCTCGACAGAAACCTGTTGTACACGGCCATCACCCGCGCCAGCAAACATGCTTTTGTGATTGGTGAAGAATGGGCGATGAAAAAGGCTGTGGCCACCCAAATCGCACTCAAGCGATACACGGCACTCGAACGATTGATTGGTCAAGCGCGGGCATCAATTGAGACTGAATAGTTCATTTCCATTTGGAAAGATGCTCATTCCGCTTTTCTTTCGAAAAACATGATGTCGATGAATACTGCAGAGGCAACGATCATCCTCCGGGCCAGCTCGGACAAGGTAGGAGCATCGAATTCAACCAGAAAATTGTCTCTGTCGGTGAGCCATTCGCTCAGCACACCCGACCAGCGCTTGCGCACATGCGCGACCGGGCGTCCTTTGTGCATAAAAGGGAATGTCCAGATCTTCCAGATGGGCGAGGAAATTTCGTAGACAACATTGCCATTGGGGTCCAGCACATCAAATTTCTTGCTGAGCAATGCAAATCTTCTGACAATTCGACCCACAAGCTGACCGTTGCGGTTCAAGATTTCAAATTCATGAAAGTACCATCGAAAGGGGTGGACGGCAGACATGAACGGCTGTCGTTGATTGTCGTAAAAGACAATTTCGTATTTTCGCCAATGACCCAAAAAAGTTCGACCCAAAAATCCCCAAACACCTTTTCCTTGCTCGGCTGCAAACCCGAGCATATCGCCATTGACATTTGAAATCATGTATTTGTTGCGAGTTTCGAAGCCCAGCAGTTCTCCAAGTTCGAACTTTTGTTTGAGAGCGATTTTTTGGTGTTGTGAAAAAAGAACTTCATTTGATGGGTTCTGTGTTCCAATTTCTCCGGAAGTTTCGCTTTCCTGGTCCCTGTGCTTGAATTTTGAAAACCACATTGCAGACGACCTCCAGGAGGGCTCTAGAAGTTTTCGGCAGGACATCATAAAAACTGAGATGTTTTGGAGATTTTGTGTTCACTGAAATTCATTTATCGCGTCAAAAACATGAGAAATTCTGGGTTCTGATTTAATTCAAGCACATCGTCATTTCAAACGATCAAGCAGACCCCGTTTCAACAAGGCCTCGAAAACCCGCTCTCCCCACAGCCGCGCACCCGAGCCTTGCGGGTGCAGGCCCATCGGATCCTGGGCTGAGGCATTGCGCATCAATTGAAGGTCGGAATCGGTCTTCAAAACATCGCCACCCACAGTGTAGCTGTCGACAAGCGCACAGGTCGAACCATTGGCATTTTTAACATCTTCAAGGCCCAGTTTGATTTGACGAATAAGTTCGAGCTTGTTTGCGAATTTACCGACGCCTTCGGTCGGAGTTACGAAAGCGCATTTGACACCAGATTTCAGAATGGGTGTCACTAGTCGGGGAATGTCACGGCGAGCCGATGAAGGATCATAAAAGTGATTGTCGCCGAATGTCAGCACGTAAAGATCTACATACGGATGTTGCCGCACAATGGTTGCAATGGATTGTGTTTGTCGGCCAGGCTGCATTTGTGGTGCACAGCTGCGTGCATCTGTTGCTGAGTCACATCCGAAGTAGGCGTTGTAGGGAATTGGGGTGAATCCGCCATCGACCCAACTGCCGATGCGGGCTGAGCTCGCGGCGCCAAAGTAAACCAATCGTTGAACCGAAGCATTGCGGATCAAGTCAGCGAGACGCTGGCCGTATCCACCGGTTGATTGCGAGTCACCGAGGACTGCGACATGAAGAATGCCGGAGGTTTCTGCTCCTCGGAGCGTTGTTGATTGTGCTTCTGCAGCGTCGCGCGCATCCGTCGATGAGAGCAGGCTCTTTGGTGCGCAGCTGAAAAGGGCAATTGCGCCGGCAACAGTTGCAAAACCGCGGGTGGCTGATGCGAACCATCGGATGTTGAACATGGCAAACCTCCGTTGCCCTGAACCTCAGCAATAATTAAGCCCGGGTTAACTGCCTGACATCAATGACAGCTCAACCGAAAAAGGATTGGTCGATGTCAAAACATTGAGCGCCGAAGACAGTCCATCATAGGGTATCGTTTTACCTGCTCTGCAGGAGGCTTTTGTATGTTTTTGAGTGCCTTTCGCCTTGTGGCGAGAAGTCAAAGTTTGCCGAAATTGTTGCCTCTGGCGATTGCATTTGTTGCAGACTCAGCAAAAGCTTTCAATTTTTCGGTTGGTCCCGTCATCGGCTATGAAGTTTTGAGTTACCGCGACTCACCCACCAACCTGACGGGTGGTGCTGTTTCTGCTGGTGATGCTTTTGAGCAAGCATCTTTCAAGGGACCACAATTTGGCGTGAGTTCGAGCGTTGGCATTGTTCGAATCGATGCATTGGAGCCGGTTGCAGGAGTCGATCTTGTCTTCAGTAAGCTCGAGAAATCTGCCAGTGCAGAAGGAATCACGACTTCCGGGGGATTCAATTTTCTGCAAGGCGGCGTGAATTTGGGTGCTCGATGGTGGCTTTTTCCGGAGCTGGTCTCATCTGTTCAGGTGCAGTTCTCAACCGCGCTGCAAAACAAAATGTACACGCGCAAAACCGTCGAAAGCTCAAGTGCCCAGCTGGGTGAAGTGGCTTTTGATTTGAGCAGCCACAAGAAGACCTCACTGCTTGCAGCGATTCAGTGGTTAGGGCTCTCTGAAAGTATTGCTCTGGGTTTGGATCTACGCTTGGGGAGTGGGTGCTTTGACTGCAAGTCCACCACGACAGCATTGCAACATCGAACCTATCTGACGCGCTCCGGAGCGGTTTCGATGTCGTTGATGCTTGGCAATGAATCCAGAGCTGCAGCACCGGTGAGCAACATCAAGAAAGCGCCGAAGTTCAACAATCAGCCGCGTAGGCAACCAGCGCCTCAATACAAGAAGAAAGACGTCACGATTGAAAGCGAGGAATCTGCAGGTGAATAAACTGATTCGACACTCACGTTATTTTCTTCTCGGTTCGGCCTCTTTGCTGTCTGCGACAGTCATTGTTCAGAGCTGCTGTGAAGTTTCACTGAGCGGAGAAGCAGAGGCATTGGCCAACAAAAGCAACGAAGGATGCTCAGCAAATCACGCTCAAGGCAAGATGTCGGTGGTATTGTCCAAAAAGGTCGAAAATTACGAGAACAACACCTTGCTGACAACCTGGAATGGGGCCTTGAAAGCCTTCGTCAGGCCGCAGACGTTGTCGATCAAGTCTGTGGACTCGGCGACCGGAGATACGGACTCTGTGCGATATCTGGAACTGGATGGACGCTACGCAAAAGGATTGGGTGTCACCAGCCGCGTGCTCGGAACTTTGTTTCAGGAAGGCGGAAAGGGAAGCGGCCTGCTGGGGACCAACACGATTACGCGCATGCAGGAAGCTTTGGAGGTCAAGGCACCGACAAGTGACATTGAAACGAGGAAATTCAAACGCATCACTGCTTTCGATGGCATGATGTCGCAACTCACCGGCGAATTACCCCAGAATGGTTTCTCCACCATGATGGCCGATTTTGATCCGAGCGAGCAGTGGAGTTTGGATCAAACTCGCTATGATCCTGCAGATGCAATCAAATATTTCAAAGACAACGCCGACCCCAACAAGGTTGTTCGCGTCGCTGTTTTGGACACTGGCATTGACGGCAACCATCCGGATCTTGTCGACGCCATTGATGCTTCGCTCGCCTACAATGCCATCACCGGAAAGACGGGATTGTCTGAAGTTGTCGACAAAGAAGGACACGGCACTCACGTCGCGGGAATTATCGCGGGTCAGGGCAAAGGCCTGGCTTCTGGAAAAACAAGCGCAAACATTCTTGGTGTTGCAGCGAAATTCAACGTCAAAATCGTTCCCATCAAGGTCTTGGGTGACGACGGCACCGGCTCGACTTCAGCCATGTCGAGAGGAATTCGTTACGCGATGCAAAAAGGCGTCGACGTCATCTCGATGAGTCTGGGCAGCAGCTCAAATTACGATTGCCTCAAGAGCCAAAGCCTGAGTGACCCCGCGGTTGATGAGGCAATTTCAAAAGGCATCATTGTTGTGAGTGCAGCTGGCAATGAATCGTGTCAGCTGGGTGGTGAGTGCAAGCAACAGACGCAAAGCTTCAGCACCTATACCGTGATGCCCTGTGCCGCGACCAACATGGCTTGCGTAGGATCCAACGACTACAACGAGGGAGCTTCCAGTTTCAGTAACTATGCCAATCCTGATGTCACCCAGGCTGATTACCGGATTGCTCCAGACATCGTTGCGCCAGGCGGAAGAATTTTGTCGACGTTTCCCACGATTGCGGGTTTTGAAGACTACAAAGGTGTGGCGATTTTGAGCGGAACCAGTATGGCGACCCCGTTTGTGGCTGGAGTGGCAGCCATTCTCAAAGCGACCGAAGACAAAACGAAGTATCCAGTCAATCAGGAAAAGTTCAAGGCCTATCTGCAGGAAGCAAGCTATGTGAGTGATACCTACAAAACCAAATTCCGTTCCGGACGCGTTGATCTCAAAGCGCTCGCTGAATATCGGCAGAACAAATACATCGGCGGAAACGCTGCATACAAAGCGCCAACGGTTCCAGAACGAAAAGTCACGGCATTCAAGTATCAATGAGATTTCAAAGAGCATCGGGTCGGCAAAGGCTTTGAGGTGCCGCGACAAGCCTTCCGGGCGAAGCAACCTGGCCGGCGCTCTGCAAAAGTGACCACTGGCAACACATTTGACGTATTCGTAAATTTCCTTTCAAAAGCATTGCTTGAATTTTAACTAAAACTAAAAGAATTCGGCATGTTGCTTCGTTTGATGAGTTGGCCCTCAACTTGCTTCAGGTGGTTTGCATCGCTGACAGGTACTGACCTTTCAGTGAGACGGATGGGACCATGTGTTTGAGGAGGCGACGATGCGTTCATTGTTGAAGTCTTTTATTTTTTGCGCAGTCGCGGCAATTGCTTCGTGCGGAACCCAGAGTGAAAACAATTCCCTTGTCATGGGTACTATCAGTTTGGAACCAATCGCACACATTTGTATCCAAAATGATACTTCGGTCAGGATCGAGGTTTTTGTGAATGGCGAAAGCGTTTTCGTTGACCCTTCAGAGAAAACCCGTTTTGAAACCCAAATCAATGGACATTTCGTTGTGCAAATGAACACCAAACAGTTTGAAGGTCCTCAAGCCACACCGAACTGGATTGAGGTGACTGTGCATGACGGATGGTTAAGCGACTGTAACGTTCAAAACACTGTCAGACTCTATTCCACGAAGAAAGAATATGCCGATTTGAATATTGTGCGCGGAGACGCCCGAGCCGCTTTTTAAATTGAGCCCATGCGCCCGGTGCGCCATTCTTAGCGCGTGTGTCA
>JBDLRR010000370.1:0-7370 GCA_039799985.1 Pseudomonadota bacterium
ATGTGAACTCCGATAGTTTGTTCTCCTTTGAATTTAACGTAAGATGGGCGTTCGATGCAGAACTGCCGTCAAAGGCGCCCCTCTGCAGGTGAATTCGTTGCACTTTTTTAGGAGTTTTTCATTGGCGCCCACCCTGCCATCCACGACCCTCAAATGGAACCAATCCGGGAGCGGTCATGAATTGAACTTGCCGCTGGAATGCATCGTGCGGCAAAGCTCCGCCAACCCACAAAGGGTCATCTTCGCATTGCACGGATTCGGAGACAACGCCCGAAATTTTTCAGAACTGGCAGAAGAACTGAGGCTGCCCGACACTTTGTGGGTCTTTCTTCAGGCTCCGGAAAAATTGCCTTTCCCCGGAGACGGTGGCCAGTGGTATGAACTTTTTGGCAATCCACACCCGCAATTCAAGTCTTCTTGTGAAAAGGTCAAGTCCACACTCGAGACTTTTCAGGCATACTCACAAATAGATTGGTCAAAGATTTTTCTATTTGGTTTCTCTCAAGGTTCTTTTGTCTCGCTGCACAGCGGCATGACCTTTCCCCAGCAACTCGGTGGAGTCGTTGCGTTGAGCGGGTACCTGGCACACACCCACCGCATGCCCACTCCGGGAACAGCGCGGCTGGAATTGCCAATTTTCGTGGCCCACGGTTTGAACGACCAGGTGGTTTTTCCTGCACAACACTTTGAAACGCTCGATGTCTTGTCGCATTTCGGATTCCGCAAGGTCACTGCAAAAACCTACAAAGGCGTCGCTCATGGTCTTTGCGCCGAGGAGATTTTCGACATCAGAACATTCATCGAAGGTGTCTCTTGAGCCACAAACTAATTCCTGACGCCAAATCCATCAATCTTCGCACCGACGACCTGTCGATGCTCTCGGAAGTCGAGCGCAGCATTGCTCTCGAACAGGCCAGGCTTCAGCTCGAACAACGCGCTCAAGGAGGAATGAATGCCTACCTGGTGAGCGTTGAACTCATAGAGGATGATCCACAACAAATTCAGGAAAGCTTGGTTGAACTTGGCAGCCTTGTACGCTCGCTCGGCGACGAACCAGTGGGTGTGACCGTGCAAAAGCGTTCGCGCATTGTTCCCGCCACACTGATTGGCACCGGCAAAGCCGAGGAATTGCGCAATGCGGCAAAAGATCTCAAGATCGATTACGTGGTTTTCGACCAAGAATTGTCGCCGTCGCAAGTCAGAAATCTTGAGCAGATCATCGAACGTCCGATTCTCGACAGAGCGGGTGTCATTCTGCAAATTTTTCGCAAAAACGCGAAAACCAGGGAAGCAAAAACCCAAGTCGAAATCGCCCACCTCGAGTACTTGGCTCCCAGGATTTCAAACTCCTGGATTGCCTTCGAACGGCAGCGTGGCGGAGGTTCGGGTGGCACCCGTCTCAAAGGCGCAGGTGAAACACAGCTCGAACTCGACAAGCGGCGTATCCGCGAAAAAATTGCGTCCTTGCGCAAAGACCTCGAACGCATTCAAACCGAGCGCAGCACCCAGCGAAAATTGCGCTCCGAAGAGTTCAACGTTGTGCTTGTTGGCTACACCAACGCAGGCAAAACCACGCTGATGAATGCCCTCACCGACAGCCATTTGTCTGCCAAGGACGCCCTTTTTGAAACCCTCGACTCGGCGGTCAGGACCCTGAAAGGCACGCACAACCCACGCGTGCTTGTGACCGACACAGTGGGATTCATCCGAAGCATTCCTCACGGACTGGTCGCGAGCTTCCGATCAACCCTCCAGGAAGCAGCCAAGGCTGACCTTCTTTTGCATGTTGTGGACGTCAGCCACCCCCGCTACAAAGATCATATCCGAGTCACAGACGATGTGCTCAAGGAGGTCGGTGCCGGCGACGTGGAACGCATGTACGTTTTCAACAAAATCGACTCGCTCAAAGGCGAACCACGTTTGGCAAAGATCCTTGCACGGGCTTATCGGAATGCCGTCTGTGTGAGCGCCCAGCAACCCGACGATATCCGCAAATTGCGCGACGCCCTGGTGGAGTTCTTCAGCAGAAACATGCTCGAATTGACGCTCAATGTGGCCTACGACGATGCATCGTTGCTGGGAAACATTTATGCGCACTCGCGTGTGCTTTCCACAGAATGGACCGACGAAGACGCCCGCTTCCGGATCCGGGTTTCGCGGGCGAATGCGCGCCGTTACTTTTTGAATCACATTCCCGCAAGCGAACTCTCAAAGTACGGACTCAATCCGGACGAAGATGAATTCGCCCAAGGAGTTTCCCACGAGGCTGTCAGAACATGAGCAACCAACCACAAAATACTCCAGTTGCACCAACCATCGGCGACAAAACAGTCCCGGAATCCATTCACATCAAGACTCTTGAACTCAGGGAAATCGAGACCCGATTGGGCCACCTTCCGGCAGAAACATTTGCTGTCTCGGATCTACACAAAAGATATTCAGACCCCTCGCAGCTTTCCCACGTGTCGATGCTCGAGCAGCGCACCGAAACGCTCTTCCGCGAGATTACGGGTGAGCTGCACGACCTGGGTTGGACGCTTTCTGAAATCGTTCAGGCAATCAATTCCACCGTTTGCTACGCGGGTGGTCCAAAGTATTGCAACGAGGAAGAGGTAGCCGAGGTTTTGGGATGAATGTTGTTGCGCCGCCCGCCTGCGTCGAGTATCAGCGATTGATTTCTGCCAGCACGTATTATGGCATCGGCGGGACAGCAAAATATCTTGCCCAACCACGCTCACTTGCCGACGTGCAACAATGCCTCAACTGGGCACTGACCAATCGCCTGCCGGTTGCAGTCTTGGGCTGTGGCAGCAATCTTCTTTTTGCAGACGGAGAATTCGGCGGACTGGTGATCTGCCTTTCGGGCATGACCAATGCATACTGGGAAAGCTCAGACAGCCTTTACGTCGAGGCGGGTGTCAGCAACACCGAGATTGCAGAAATATGCCTTGACGCAGGACGCGCAGGCGCTGCCTGGATGTACCGCATGCCAGGACATCTGGGTGCGACGGTGCGCATGAACGCACGCTGCTATGGCGGCGAAATTTCTCAAATCGCTGAGAGTATTTTCACGGTCGATGTTTATGGCTGTCTGCACATCTACAGCGGCAAGGATGTTTTTCACGGCTATAAAAAAACATTGTTGATGGACTCTCCGGAAATTGTTGTTGCTGCACGCCTCAAATTTCCGACAACCGCAGAACGTGAAGAGCTCTTGTCGTTCATGATGTCCTGTGAAGCAGACAGGCATCGCAAGCACCATTTTGAACATCCGAGCTGCGGATCAACATTCAAAAACAATTATCAAGTGGGCCGACCCAGTGGGCAGGTGTTCGACGAATGCGGGCTCAAGGGCAGCCGTGTTGGTCAATCTGAAGTCAGCCAATTTCACGCCAATTTTGTTTGGAATCTGGGGGGTGCCACATCGCAAGACATGCTCACCCTCGCTGCACACATGCGCGAACGTGCACTGACGCTCAAGAATGCCGACCTTGAACTTGAGGTTCAGCCGGTGGGTCTCTTTGAGCAAAAAATCTATGACGCCTGCGCCATGAATCGACTCGGCCCGTCCTTCACGGAAGATGCATCGCGATCGCAATGGGTGGGGCTGCTTTGGCATCCCCAATCGGTCATTTCAGCATCAACGGCCCGATACCCAAAGGTGTTGATGCAATCGCCCTATCAACAGTACTTTCGAACCCCAGGATCTGGTCGCGATGACCTTCACGTCCAACTGCTGCAAGTCATGAGCATTGCAGACGCCAAATTGAGTCCGGACAAGCCTTTTTTGCGCTGGGAGACCGTCCGAAGTTCAGGCACATGGCAACAGCTTTTTCCACTTCGGCCTGCCCAGCAGCCAGATTTTCTGGACGAACTCTGGATGTTCAGTGTGAGTGAACTCTTCATAGCGCACGGGAACAACAACTCCGGAGAATACCTTGAGCTTGAAATGACTCCCGATGGACATTGGATCGCCATTGCCTTCGACGCCCCCCGAAAGCGCAAACCCAATCATCAAATTCCAAAAAAAGAACTCTGGCCTCAATTGAATTGGCAGGTTGGTGAAGACACTCTCGCCTGCGAAATCCCCTACCGCCTTGTTGCTCCACTCATTTGCAACAACGAACTGCGGGTGCAGGCATGTCTGAGTTTGGGTGGGGAAGGATGGTTCCTGGCCCCCCACTGGGCCCCATCGGCCAGCGAAGATTGCTGGGACACACAACATAAACCCGATGTCAAACCAGACTTTCATCAGCCACAGCGCTTTTGGCGCGTTGCATTGGACTGACACTCGCGCCACAATAACCGCCAGGATGCAGCTCTTTTATACGGGTGTTTTTATGCGCAGCGTCAATCGCCACATCCGCACAACACATTTTTCTGCAAGGCTTGCGATGTCAGGACTCGCCTTGCTTCCTCTGCTGTACTCCTGCAAACCAAGGGCATTCAACGATTCTCAAACTCAAACCAACAAACATTCATCACCAATGTCGAAGTCTGCCGAGGCACTCGCAGAATCGCTGATGCCTCTTTGGCCAGTTCCGCAAAATTCGACTGATTTGCGCGCTTTACCCGCTGTGAATTCAATTGGAATCTCAACGGCGAGTTGGCAGTCATATCTCAACTCAGCTTTCTCGGAATCCGACGCCGCGGGAAAAACCGCTCCTTTGACACTTTCCAATCCCGAATGCGCCCGCTCGGTTGATTCGTGGAGGGTGTCAGCGGCGCGTCTTTCGCTTTATGAACTCGATCTACCCGGCAACGTGACAGCATGGCAAACACTGGCATTGCAGCGCGAGACTGATCTTGCCCAACGAGTGCAACTGCATGTCACTGTTCAACCCTGGTGCACCAGTTCCAGGCTCGAGCGCAACGACTTTGTCCACACGCTCGACCACGCCTTTCTGCTCACATTCGACATCACCCTGCCCCAGTTGAACAAAGACACCCGTTCGTGGCTCGAGGAGTTGTCTGCGGTGGGCATGCAAAATGCATCCGTGGTGATTCCCGCGGAACGTTCAATTCTTCCCTATGCGCGCGCCCTCATCGAGATCCATGACTATCGCCAAGGGCGTCCGAACATCGTCCGCGAGTGGAATCAGGCACTCAGGCTCGACGAACTCTTTGGCAGCAAGTCTTTGCCCTCAAATGCATGGCTCGCAGCAAAACAACGAATTGCACTGCAGCAGGGTGTTGGTGTCCTGTCGGATGACCAAAGCCTTGCACACCCTGCTTTGAAAATGTCGCCCGGGGCTCTGAATCCATTCTTTAATCGATTTGTTTCTGAAAAAAATCTGGTCCGGGTGCGCGCGCATGTCACAGAAGGACTTGGCACAACCCAGCGCTTCTTGCGCTGGGAGCGCAAGGGCGAAAAACTCCAAGCATGGCCAATGCAAACGATTGCTGCTCAATGGGACCGCAGCAAGAATTCCATAACATTGAGTCCGTTGCTGAGCACACCCTCGAAGTCGTCACGCATTGGAGTCGAACAGCCTGTGCATGATCACCTTCGCCCACAGCTAAAAGATATTGACGTGGAAGCGACCCCACTTGCAGAGGAGCTTTCAGTAACGGAACTGTTGCTTCTTGCCGAGCGCACCTCAGACCCCGAACGCACGTCTGTCCACACGACCCGCTGTGTGAGTTGTCATGGAATGAATGACGCTCTGACAATGGCGAGGGAGGGTCGCCCTCCATCCCAACGTGGTATCAATCCTGCTCACTTGGCCCTGTTCGGCGTCTCCATGGATGCAAAGCCAGTGGTCAATTTCAGAACAATCAGATCTGTCGAATCGGACGCTTCCCGATTCGAGGAAGAACAAACCAATGCAAAGCAACGCGCCGCTCGCCCCTGATGCCATTTCACTCGCATCACTGACCGACAAACAAAAACACGATCTCAAAGCGGCACTCTTGTCTATCCAATGGGCGGCAGACCTGCTGCGCCCTGCTGATGGTTCAGAGCCACCTGTTGACTTGATTGCAGAACAACTGATGCAAGCCTTCAACCAACTGCGACCTGTCATTGAAAAGATCCTCTCCAGCGAAGGCAAGGACTTAAAATGATCAAACTCTTTCATCTTGACGACGATGCGTTGTTCTTGCACCGTTGCGCCATCGCATTCCGCTCTTCAGCCCAAGTGGCTCACATCAGCTACTCATCTGCTCGCACTGCAGATGAATTCAAAGCCGGATTTGCCGGGGTTCAACCCAATGCCGTTTTGCTTGACTTGAGTTTTGGTGGACATGCCTTGCGTGGCATCGAAGTCCTGCGCGAATTACGCTCTTCGGGCTACAACGGAATCGTAATCATGATGTCGGCTCTTTGCACGTCGGATGTCATCATGGAATGCATTCGTGCCGGTGCAAATGATTTTCTCTCCAAAGGCCTCGACGAATCCGAACTCACATTCCGGGTTGCCAGGTTGTTGCAAACCAGCAGGGTTGGCAACGATTCTGCTTCAATGGCATCTCCATTTCTTCCAACCCATGTGAGTGGCCGCTCGCTGCGCGAAGTTCAGCAAAAACTGCTCAGACTGCGCAACTCGGCGGTCAAGACCCTGCTCGTTTCAGGTGAAAGTGGCACCGGAAAAGAGATGGTTGCAGAAATTCTGCGCCTGATTCTTCCACCCGGCACGCCATTTGTTTCAGTCAATTGTGCAGCACTTGCCCCCAGCGTCGTCGAGGCAGAAATATTCGGCTACGAAAAGGGAGCCTTTACAGGCGCAACTCAATCAAAAATTGGCCTCTATGAAGCAGCCGACGGTGGCTGGCTTTTTCTGGACGAAGTGGCGCGTCTGGGTGCATCTGCGCAGGCAGCATTGCTCAGGGCACTTGAAAATGGTGAAGTTCGCCCCGTCGGAAGTACACGCACAAAAAAGGTGAACGTCAGGGTGGTCGCGGCAACAAATGAAGGCCTCGATGTCATGGCTGAAAAGGGAGAATTTCGCACCGACCTGCTCTCGCGTCTGCGCGGATATGAGATTTGCTTGCCTCCTCTCCGTGCCCGCAGCACCACCGAACGCCAGGAGATCATCGAATCCCTGTTGGCACGGCTCAACGAGTCCCTTGCCCTTGAAGCGAATGAGTTTCGGGTCTCGTCAAGTTGTCTGGCTGTGCTGCTTTCACTTCCATGGTCGCAAGGCAACGTTCGCGAGCTCTGGCAAACACTTCAAGCCATGAGTGTGGATTCGACAGACGGAGTCATCACACTGGAGCATCTGCCCCAACGTTATCTTCAGACAAAATCAACCGCCGAAGGAAACACAGACACAAGAACCGAGACACGGTCAACAGAGCAAAGCGGTTCCAAACTCAACGATTCAGGCTTGCCTCTCAGTGATCAGGTTTTGAATCCCGGCTTTCCTTGC
>JBDLRR010000371.1:0-2897 GCA_039799985.1 Pseudomonadota bacterium
TTGAAAGCTTTGAGCCAATGCAGCCACTCTTGCGACGCGAGATGCGCCAAGCTCCATCGAGAAATTTGGAAATATGGATGCCAATCCCAAACACAATCCTCCACCAGAGCCGGTGAATGGATTTTCGAGGTTGGGGACAAACGGATTTGATCGCTGCAGGTGGCTCCAAAAGAGTTTGATAGATTGCTCAACAGAAGGAATCTGTTCTGCAGTAATCCCTTTCTGCGGCAAAAAATCTGCCAGTCTGACATCAGGTCCCAAAACCGGGGCTTGTACGTCGCACAGCGCGACGATCTTGGTTTTCATCATATAGTCCGGCAGAGGATGACGGGTGATGACACTCACGTTTCCGGCGTTCGCAAGAGTTGCCGGAACATCCAGGCCCTCGCTGTCCTGGGCTTTCAAGCCAAACACCTGTGCCAATCCCCAGCCGGCATCCACGGTCATCGTTCCACCAACGGCAATCCAGATTTCAGCAGGGCGAAGGTCAAAAGCTTTTTTGATGAGCTGACCCAGTCCTGTGGTCGTGGCCTTGAGCGTGTCGCTCCGGTGTGCAACAGCGCGCGTCGTACCTAGTAGTTCAGCTGTTTCAATGACGGCAATTCTTCTACTGTTGTGCCAATAGATGTGAGCTTCAATGAGTTTGCCATAAAGGTCAGGAACCTCGACCCGCATGGCTTCCAGGCCCATATATGAGGTCAATGTTGCTGCGGTACCGTCGCCGCCATCGGCCATCGGTCTTATTGTGACCTCGATCTTTGGATTTCGCAGGCGGATACCTTCGGCAAGGAATTCATTCGCCTGCTGAGATGTGAGCGTGCCCTTGAATTTGTCGAGCGCCAATACCACGCGCATGATTTCCCCCTTGGGCCAATGTCGCCGGCTTTTGGTTCAGTATAAACGAAATAAATCAGATCACTAGAGTGCGTTGATTTTGAGACGCTCCTTTGGTATTGAGTCCGGGTCGTTTTACTCATTGAAAAGGAGGATTCCACATGGACAGCAAGACTGTGGAGGCAAAAGTCATCAAGATTGTGGCAGAAAAGCTGAACATCGAGGAAAAAAACGTCTCGGCAACTTCGCGTTTCCAAGAAGACCTCGGCGCAGACTCTTTGGATATTGTGGAACTCCTGATGGAGATCGAAGAAGAGTTCGGACAAAGCATCTCCGATGAAGAATCGGAAAGGCTCAAAACGGTCGGTGATGCTGTCAAGTTCATCGGCAGCAAACTCTAAGAAACCAAAAAAGGGCACCTTCGGGTGCCTTTTCGCTTTTGGAAACTATTTTTCACGGATGAATGCTTATGAAAATTGCCGTCGCCTCGGATCATGCCGGTAAAGAACTCAAATCGTACATTCTCGAATTTCTAAATCTCACCAGTCACGAAATTCTAGACTACGGAGTTGCTGCAGATTCAGTTGGCTCTGTCGATTATCCTGATTACGCCGACATCGTTGGTTCGGAAGTGGCCAGTGGCCGTGTTGATCGTGGAATTCTTATTTGTGGCACCGGAATTGGAATGTGTATTTCAGTCAACAAATTTCCCGGTGTTCGCGCAGCGCAAGTATTCGACGAGTTTACCGCGCGTATGAGCCGAGCACACAACGATTCCAATGTGCTGTGTTTGGGGTCCAGAACCATCAACCATCAGCGCGCCATCGATTTTGTTAAAATTTGGCTCACGACCGAGTTTGAAGAGGGGCGCCATCGCGCACGGTTGAATAAAATCGGCACGATTGAAAAGCGACTTTCCTCATTCACGACCAACTCCGATCAGCATCGTTGAACCCAAAGGTAAGAGACTCAACATGAATCAAATTCTTTCGACAAAGCGTGCTATTCTGGAAGAAAGTGATCCTGCGGTTGCAAAGTTGCTTGCTGCCGAAGCCAATAGATTGTCGGAGGGGCTTGAATTGATCGCCTCCGAAAACGTTGCGAGTCCCGCGGTTTTGGCGGCGCTGAGCAGTGTATTGAGCAACAAGTACGCCGAAGGTTATCCTGGCAAGCGATACTACGGTGGCTGTGAAGTTGTTGATGGCGTCGAATCTCTTGCCATAGAACGCGCAAAGACTTTGTTTGGTGCAGAGCACGTCAATGTTCAACCTCACAGTGGTGCACAGGCGAATCAGGCAGTTTTTCTGTCGTGTCTGAAACCGGGTGATTCCATACTGGGAATGAATCTTTCACATGGTGGACATCTGACCCATGGTTCGCCCGTGAACATGTCGGGTCTTGTTTACAAAGCTGACTTTTACGGTGTCCGCGAGTCGGACGGGCGTCTGGATTACGATGAAATTCGCAAGCAAGCGCAGACAGTTCGGCCTAAACTGCTCATCGCAGGAGCAAGTGCGTATCCGCGAGTGATCGATTTTGCTGCCTTCAGAGAGATCGCATCCGAAGTGGGTGCTTTGCTGTTGGTTGACATGGCTCACATTGCCGGACTTGTAGCTGCCGGAGTTCATCCGAGTCCTGTGCCATTCGCCGATTTTGTCACCACGACGACGCACAAGACGTTGCGCGGCCCTAGGGGTGGACTCATCCTCTGTAAATCCGAGCACGCCAAAGCGATCGACAAAGCGGTTTTTCCAGGTGTTCAAGGTGGTCCACTGATGCATGTGATCGGTGCCAAGGCGGTTGCTTTGGGTGAAGCCTTGTCTCCAGAATTCAAAACCTACTCCGAAGCTGTGGTTGCAAACGCGAAGGCGCTTGCAGAAGTGCTGACATCTCGCGGACTCAAGTTGGTCTCTGGAGGCACAGACAACCACCTGATGCTCATCGACCTGCGCGAGTCGACTTTGAGTGGTAAAGATGGCGAGGAGCGGCTGGGTCGTATCGGCCTTACTGTGAACAAAAACACCGTTCCGGGCGAGACCCGAAAGCCGATGGTGACCAGCGGC
>JBDLRR010000372.1:0-2545 GCA_039799985.1 Pseudomonadota bacterium
CCATTTGTCTTTTGGGAATCGAGAAGAACGAGCAAGGCGAAATTGTTGCCGAACAAAAGGAACCGATGCGGTATGAATGGTTTCACGACGAGACTGCGCCGACAGTGACGGTCTCAAACGCACCTGCGATTTCATCCAACCGCCTTGCGGATGTGACGATCAAGTTCACGGCAGGTTCTGAAGACGGAACCGCCTATGACCCGGCAAAAGACGCGCGAACGCTTTTCCTCTCAGCCGTCATGAAAGACGCAACTGGTGCGTGTCCTGCTGTGAACACCACGAACTACCCAACTGCTGCGAGCACGGCATTTCCCACTACAGGCCCATCCCTTGGAATCCTGAACAAGAAAATCACACTCGGCTTGGCAAACACCGATGACGGCAAGAAAATTTCGATTTGCTATTTCGTGCGTGACAATTCGGGCAATCAATCAATTCCAACATCCATCAACTGGATTTTGGATCTCACGGCACCTGTTGCGATTGCAACCCTGGACCCCATGATAGCGCAGAATTCATCAAGCAAGATCACGTCTGTCAAGCTCGCAGTCAGCACAGAAAATGGAGCTGCATCCTATAAGGCAGTTCTCGCCGCGCAATCAGGTTGCGCCAACGTCACCTATCCGACCGCCTTTCGCACGATAGACCCTGCGAACCTGCAAACCTTCAGCATATCTGGCTCAGACGGCCCTCGAACACTTTGCATCAGAGCCAAAGACGCCGCTGGCAACGAACAGTCCATCAATGAGCCCACCATCATCTCATGGATTCGCGACACCATTGCGCCCGCCTTCAGTTTGACGGGAGCCCCCACCGGAACCGTCACCGCGGCCTCGTTGAATGTTTCCGTGACCGTATCACCCATCACCGGCGGAGAGGCTGTGAGCGCATGGGATTACATCTTGGTCACAACAACAACCTGCCCGACCACAGGATATGGTGCAAAAACGTCTTCCACCAAAACCGACGCAAACGGTCAACAGGTTGCCAATCCCATCACGCTGACATCAACAGTTGCCGCCGGCACGAGCAAAACCTATGGACTGTGCGTTCGCGCCTATGACTCAGCTGGCAACGCGAGTACCGCAAAAATCTCGTCCTGGACTCAAAAATCACCATAGTCTGGGGCGAATGGGTCGACGGATCTCGAACTACGCCCGCAAGAACTCGAATAGAGCTGAAGCCCTGTTCCGACATTGGAACGGGGAATTTTTTTCACCCTCTATCGCAACGATGGCGTTGCCAACTTCTGTTCATTGCCGATTTCCTCTGGGGTCTGATTCAATTGGAGTGCGAACTTTTGGATTAATGGGAGGATTGCGAATGCGTTTTTCAATGATGTTGGTGCCGGCGCTAATGACTGTGGGTGTTGGCTGCAAAAGCCGTGACTTTAATGTGGACAGCAAGAAGGTCAGCGAAGCAGATAAAATCCAGGGCAATGAATGCGTCCGGCAATTGGCAAAATGGGAAGCCGAAGCCAACGGTGTGACTTCACGTCCGTCAGCACTCCTGAAATTCAAGAACTATGAAATTCCGGCCGAGCTCATTGAAAGCGATGTGGCCGAAACTACGCCGCCGGAAGTCCAGAAAGCTTTTTTCATCGAAAAAGGTGGCAAGAAATTTGTCCGATGGCTGGTTCAACCGGAAGATACCAAGTGGTACAAAGATGTTGAAGAATTCATCCAAAAGAAGACCGGCAAGGCGCCAACCGCATACGAACATTTCAATGGCTATCTGACGGCCTCACGCTCGGTGATCGTGATTGACCCCGACACTGGCTACAGCTTTTCTCTGAAGGCTTCGACCAACCAGACTGGTGGCGCCTGGAAAGACAAGAAGCAGGATTGGAAAGACGGCAAAGACATTCGCGCTGTGAGCGACTACGTGGCACGGCTTGAAAAGAACTTGAAACTCAAGACTGCAGTTATCCTGCAAGAGCCCATGGCATTCGGCATTGCCGACGTCGATCAGTCAAACGTCATCCGTCTGCTGGGCGAAGCTGCAACATGCGACAAATTCTATCTCCCAGGCTTCAGCGCACTGCACGATCAGGTGGGCAAGGAACTTGCGGGCAAAGAAGATCCGGTGCAGTTCTGGAATGAGTATTATGCCAAACCACTGGGCCGTTCACTTGCGGAATTTGCAGGCATTTGGGGCTTGTCTTTCGACTCACCACACTCGCAAAACTTCCTGATTGAGCTCGACAAGAACAAGAAGCCCACTGGTCGTGTGGTTTTGCGTGACCTTGGCGACGTTTACGTTCTTAAAGAACAGGCAGACCTTTTCAGTGCACAGAACGTTGCCACACGCCTGAGCGCAGCAGACAACCTGAAGATTGGCAAACTGAGCATCTCGGTGGGAATGCTGCACGGAAACGTGCCACCAAAATGGGTGAGCAAAGAGCAATACCAGAACGTCTGGGGCACTTCATTTTTCGAATCGTTCGAAAAAGAATATACGACTCTCACCGGATTCGACGTAAACAAAATCGGCACACCCATGTACGCTCAGGCTCCATTCTCATACGTTGGCAAGCAGTACACGG
>JBDLRR010000373.1:0-3606 GCA_039799985.1 Pseudomonadota bacterium
CCCCTTCCCCGAACGTTGAAATGCTGCTCAAGAAAGACACTCGGTAGTAGGACTGCTGCTGAAAGAGCAAGAATGATGTTGTTGTTGACGGCAGCCGTACTCTCCAGAGGTGCCCATACAAAAACACTCAGTGCGCAGATCAACGCGGCCACACATTGAAGGTGCCACGCGGTTGAGACCATCTGCGCACCCTGCGTGCGGTTCAATTTCCACCAAGGAATGAGGCTCCATAATCCGGAGGTCAAACTCAGGGCCGAAACCGACGACAAGAACAATCCAAAGCTGCGAAAGTGTCCAAACTCCTCCTTGACCAACAGTCGACCCAAGGCAATGGGAACCGCCATATTCAAAAGAGCAACTGCTGCCTGCACTACAGCCTGATTGGCAGGATCGGTTTCCAACTGCCGGATTTTCCGCAGTACCTTGGAAAATATCCAATCGAAGAACATCCAGTTCATCGACAAGATCCAAACCGGCAAAAAAACCGGATGTCGCGAAACGATAGTCAATCCCCTGCAACACATCACACACAAACCAGTCCACTTGAGAAGAGGAGCGAACGAATCTGCGGCCAGTGATGTTTCTTGTTGCTGACGCCAAAAATAGGTTGGCAACATGGAAAGTGTGACGGGGGAGCGGGTCACCAGGCGCATCAAAAATTCCATGTCTTCACAACGCCAGAGTGATTCCTGGAAGCCTCCAAGATCTTCAAAAAGTGATTTTCGAATCACAAGCCCCGAAGGCTGAAGAAAGTTGCCAAACAGAGCCTGAAATTCAGCAGTTCCGTGCCAAAAATCTGAATTCAACTGAGGACGAAATAGAAATGAAAAAAGCGTGGATGATGAGCGAAAAGCAGGAAATGCTCCAACAAATCCTTGTCGACCAGGCTGCGAATTGAGGTTGGCGTCGGTGATGGTGAAGTTACTGATCACCAACTCACAACTGTCCTGTGAATCAAAAATCCGCATCGCATTTTCGATGTGGTCTGCAAACCAGACGTCGTCGGAATCCAAAAATGCAACCCATTTTCCGTGTGCGAAGTAAGCACCCAGATTCCTTGCGGCTGCAGGACCCGCGCGAAAGGTCGAAAGCAGAACGATGTCATGCTGAGCTCTGCACCACTCTTGTGTTCCGTCAGTCGAACCATCATCCACAACAATCAGTTCCCGAACCGAAACTGTCTGGCATCTCACCGATTCCACAGCAGCTTCAAGCAACGTGCGACGATTCCAGGTTGGAACCACAACAGAAACGTCAGCATTCATGGCTGCACCAGCCCCGACGATTCCGCAGCATCCAGAAGGCATGCTGCCAGTTCATCTCTGGCAAGGTCGTAGTCGGTTGAATTTCGACTCCAATGTGTGGCGCTGACCACCAAATCAAATTTCTCTTTCACACTTTCAAAGCAATTCGGATGGTGCTTTTTGGCCAGCAAAAAATATTCGGCATCAAATGATGCCTGTCGCCAGTATTTCAGCCGCAAGGAAGGCACGGGAACATGTGCCGTAAGCCCATGTTCGCCCGGTCGGCCAGGATAATAAAGTGTTCCATCGCCGTTTCCGCTGAAGTCCCAAACGTCTTCCCAAACATTTGTCGTCTTGGCCTTTCGCCAGATGTTGTTGACGCTGTAGTAAAGAACGCGGCTGAGGTCATGCTGTTCAGCAATCCACGGCCACACGCGTATGTACGATGCATTTCGTTCGATAACAAAGTCGGGCTCACCGCTCGACCTATCGTTGCCACAGCCATGACTCATGCAGCTCACATACGCCCACAACTCATTGGAGGGGCCAAGCACAGGGGGCCCTTCCCGTTCCAAAACCTGAAGCAAAGGCGCAAAGATTTGAATCGAATCCAGAAGGCTCTGCCAAGGATAGATCGTCACCAAGGCGGCAACCGAAGGTGCTCCAAGTCTCAGGCTTTCGGCCGCCTCACTGAGCGACAAGAGATCTTCCTGCGTGGGTTCATCCCAAAGATAAACAAACGGCTTGCTCGCCATCCTTTTTTGCAACTGGGCCTCTTTCGAATCTTCCGCTGAGCCGTTCAAAAATTCTTGCCACCGCGACCAATAGCGCAGCCTTTCATCCGGCTCCTTGCTGTCGATGCGTGGAAGATCGACCGACGCCCAGCGTGGAAGCTCGCTCACCACTGTTTCGCCATAAGACATTCCAGGTTGAGGATCTCGGCTCAGCAAAAAGCTCCCGCTCAACTGTTCTTCCTGTTTTTTAAACGGATGTTTGATCCAAGCCTTGAGCGGCAGAACGCGGTGTTGGACCATCGAATTCACATATGCGCGCGTCAGCGGTCCTTCCTGCTCAGTCGACTTGCCAAAATGCGCCAAAGAAGCAAACCAAGGAGTAAATTCAGCAGACAACGGCAACGCCCACGGCTCAGACATGCGATAGGGCAAAACCCTCAAATGGAAGCGCCAACGCCGAATCTGTGTCGGCAACGGCTCATCATTTTCTGATGGATGCATCGCGCTTTCAATGGTGAAGGTGGTCTCGCCCGGGCGTGAATCTTCATCAATTGTCAAATCTGCAAACAACCACTCGACTTTCGCACCCGCCACAGGTGCGCAATCAATGGCGCCATTCACAGGAATCAGCGCATCAATATAATTGCCCGTTTTCGCACCTTCATATGAGGGATTTCGAACCGGAATCGACAATCCCCGATACCATTGCAACTTAAGTTTAGGCGCCTCAGTCGCACCGACAATCTTCGGCAGCAATCCGCAGAATCCGTCATTTCGGAGGGTCAACAAGCGAGTCTCACCGGGCAACACAAATATTTCAAATTCCTCCGCGTAGCTTTCGCTTTGAAGATATTCGGGTCGTTCGACATCTAGTGTCAGACTCTGCTGTGCGTGGGCAATCGACGAAGACGAAAGCAGCAAAAGCGGAAGAAACACCAGCGCGAGGGAACGGACGGCGCTCGCAATGACACCCTCGGCAGCGTGATAAACGGCCTTGTATTTACTCACCATGCCTGCAATTCCAAATTGTCGACGGAAGGCATCGCGATGCAGCCAGTCATTGATGCGCTCATATGGAGTTGCAGAACCAAGCTCCCTGAGGAACCTCTCCAGGGAATCCGCATCACCTTGGATTTTTGTGGCAAATGGCATGATCATCCGGTGCCCTTCGATGTCTGAAATCAAAACAGGCAATCCGGCACCCAACGCTTCGCAAACGGCCAAAGGCATTCCTTCTTGCTCCGACAAAGAAACAAAAGCATCGGCGGCAAAATGCCAAAGCTCTGGATGAGCTGTTTGGCCAGCAAAAATTGGTGAAAAAGGAACGTCTTCGCCAAAAAAAAGCAAGGGTTCCAACGCGTGCTTGAAAAAGGTGGAATCCACAGGACCCACAATCATCAGCCTCCAACTTTCTTTCAAAGACGTTGGAAGCTGCGACCACATCTCAAGCAGCCGCTCAATCCCTTTGCCCTGAACCACCCGACCCAAAGCCATAATCCAACGCTTGCGGGACACCGCTTCAACCGAAGCCCGCAGATCCGACGACATGCGCTGTGTTAACCAATTTCGTGCTCGGTTTCTCTCAATGAAGTTTTCAGCAAACGAGACGCCATTCGGGACTGTTAACA
>JBDLRR010000374.1:0-6819 GCA_039799985.1 Pseudomonadota bacterium
GCCTTGGGGTGGATCCTTTCATCGTCTGTTGTCGAGAGTCGACTTGCAGTTGAGCACTGCCGAAGGGCACAAGAATCCTCGCCGCACCCCGGTGACTCCGCTCTTCAGAGGTGTGATGTGCCACATGGGTGGAGAGGGGCAAAAGGCGCTCAAGCTGATTGGCGAAGCCATGGATATGGCCAAGTCCAGCCAGAATGATCTTGTGGCAATCTTTGCGGAGCAGGCACTGGGCCTGGCATGCAGTGTCTTTGATCAGGTCAGGTCGATGGACTACTTTGCAGGTTGTTACCGAAATGCGCACGATTTGGGCTGGAAGATGATGGAAAGGCAACTGCTGTCGCTTTGTCGCAGATTGAATCTTCCACTTCAACACCAGTTTCCTGAATTGCTCGCGGAATCAGAGAAGATCAACTTCCGTCGGCGGACCTCTGGCATTGCTTTGTCGCACATCATGGAAAGTTGGTTGGTGATGAACCGGGAACCCCAAACGGTCAATCACTATATTTCCCAAGCACCCCGAGTTGCTGCGCGGGTGTTGTCTTCGCCGTTGGGTATGCTTTTCAAGCGTTATTCGGATGAAAAAGGTGTCATCAAGCCTTACATGCAATGGGTCGACGATGGAAGCTTGTTCTTGCAGAACTTGTCCGAGACGCCGATTGGTCCAAAGCATCTTGAATCAGAACTTGTGCGCAACTTGCCACGTTTCCACGATGATTCCCTTCGACTTGTGCCGATTGAGCAGACCGTAACGTATCGGGCACCCCAGATTTGGCAACCTGAATCTTCTGCCGCCAATTCCGAGTTTGGAGATTTGGTGGAAGGAACATCTCCGGGGACAAACACGAGGGTGAATGAAACGGTTGCTGATTCAAACCGAACCCAGCGGGTGATGAGTGAAGCCGAACGGCTCCAACTTGATACACCTTATTCTGTGTATGTTGCCCTCAAACATCATGACGAGTTTTTTGGTTGGCTGGCATTGAGCCGTGTTTCTTTGGCACAGTTTTCTGCCAAAGATGCGGAATTTGATTTGTTGCTGTTGGCCCGTCATACGGCGTTCAACTTCATGTGTGAAAACAGAATGACGGAAACAGCAAAGAATCATGTAGCTACTGCTCAAGGACTTCAGGTTGTCATTCCCCGTGAAATGGATTTGCCAGCGGGTGTGATGGAGGAGAGGATCGGGCGGATTCAATACTCGGATGAGCGGGGCCAAGGTCTGTTTTCTTTGGGAACAGAGCGTGTCCTTGTATTGCAGTGGAGTTTTGAGGTCGGCCAATACAACGGTCAGCTGGAAATCGGTGGGCTGTTCAGACATTATACTTCTCTTTTTGTTGAGTCGGTGCGTGACATTCCTGAGTCGATTTCGTTGGAGAAATTTGCCAACAAGTTTTCTTCGGATGTTGGTGGAATTTTGGAAAGAACCGCTCTGGGTCAGCGGTTCGACAGGATCTCGGTGAATGCTATTCTCATTGATCTCAATTCCAATGAAGCACAGGAATGTATTTTTGGTGCAGAGCAATTCACGTTTGCAGGCAGCTCCCGGGTGGAACGGGAATTGTTGCTTGAGCTCAATGGAGTTTTACGACTTGATCGCCTTGTTTATCGCGAACGTCGCAGGATTTGTTCAAACGCCCAGTATGGTTGGCTGCTGAGTCATGACACGAGAATGCGCGAAGTGGTTCCCCAATTTTCTGAAAGTGGTTTTCTTGAGGAATACCTCACCCAAAAGCGTGGTCGCGGTATGACTCTTTCAAGAACTCTTGCTGAAAACCGATTGCCGGAAGACTTCACGGCCTTGGCAGTTCTTTTTGACTCAAATTATTCAGGCAAGAAAAACGCAGCCTGATGCTTACGGACGAAGGTCGATTTTGTTGATCCTCGCAAAGGCAAGTCCGGTTGATATCAGGATGCAGCAAATTGCCCAGGCCGCTGCCTGAGCAATTTGCTGAGCCGGTGGAAAAATCCATTCTCCGCGTGCGCTTTCAAGAACAAGAAGATTGGGATTCCAAATTTTCAGAAGTCCAAGAAGAAGCAGATTGGTTTGAGACAGGTCGGCAGCGGGATTCAAGGCAATCCCCGAGTTGACGAGTGAATCCAGTGATGAAGTGAGATGTCCGAAGGAAAAGAGTGTCACGGTTGCGAGCACTGCATAGAGTGGACGCACAAGGCTGCCAAGTAGGCCTGCAATTGCGAGCGCAGCAATTCCTTTCAGCCAGGAATAGAAAAGCATCAGCACCTGGATTTGGAAGTTCATACCGTAGTTGATTTCCGAAAACCCCGGCAGCGCAAAAATTTTGAGCGCAAAAAGAGCGGTCGCGAGCATCAAAAGCACTGCTGCGTAGGCAATCAATCTTGCCAGATAGACGCTTTGTCTTGTTGCTCCTGCCGGAATGTAAAGTTCTGCGATACCGCGGGAAGAAAAGTCATTCGAGCAAATGGAAGAACCAGACAACAGGGCAACAAACAGCAAGAGTTGATCTGCCGCGAAGTATGAAATGATGTCGATGACGCGCGCTTCATGACTCAGCGCCACACCGCTGAGAACTGCCATGAGGACCAGCAATACGCATCCTGAGATTGCGCTTGTCCAAAGCAATTGCCCGCGAAGATTTTCACGCAGAGTGAGTTTTATAATTCCGGTCGTCTTGAGCATGGTCACTCCGGGATTGCACAGCCAGGAATGCGCTGTAATTTTTGGTTTTCGATAATCCAGGTTTCGCGGATATGTTTGCGTATTCGGGGGGGGGCATCATGGCTTGACACGAGCAGGAAATGGTCTTGAGCACCCAACTGCACCAGGTGATCAGCAAGTTCTGAGCGTGCCCAGGGATCCAATCCAGAGAAGGGTTCGTCGAGCACGAATCCCGACGGGGCTCCGGCCAGGGCCAGAGTCAATAGCAGCTTTTGCTGTTGGCCCTTTGATAGCAACTGTGCTTGCCTGTCCATCAGTGCCGAGATGTTGAGGCTCCGGATGGCGGGGAGCTCCTGTTCTTTTCGCTTGAAATCCGACACGCTCAGGCCAAGAAGTGAGGTGATGATTTCAGAAACTTTTGCCCGTGCAGGCAAAACAGGAAGTTCCGGAAGATAGCCTATGCGACCACGCGGCAAGGTCGACTCTCCGAACCAAAGAATATTTCCACGGGTAGGTTTCATGAGACCCAACAGGCAGCGGAGGAGTGTTGATTTTCCGACTCCGTTTCGCCCGGCCAGAAGAATAATTCCGGGCTCGTTGATTTCAAGATTTTCGATCGTCCAAAGCACCTTGTCCTTTTGCCGGTCGAAAATGTCTTGTGTATGCCATTTATAAAAAAGGTCGTTTGCAGTCAGAAATCGCCCGCTCATTGTTCTGTACCTTCCTGCAACTGATCCTGATTACAAACGCCGCGTTCAATCAGTCTTCGTTTAGAGAGTGGAAACGCTCGCGACATCA
This sequence comes from Pseudomonadota bacterium, assembly GCA_039799985.1. Classification (GTDB taxonomy): domain Bacteria; phylum Bdellovibrionota_B; class Oligoflexia; order Silvanigrellales; family Silvanigrellaceae; genus RFOM01. Next base: position 3,434 of record JBDLRR010000374.1, read on the forward strand.
TGAAACATATTTTCGACCTGCTGCGGCCTTGTCGCTTGAATGGGTCTACACCCATTTTCAATGATGCGATTGTTTCCTTCAACCAGCTGACGTTGGGGTAGTGCAATTGAACCCGCTCGTAGTCTTTGGCCGCCTGTTGAAGATCTCCTTTGAAGATATGGGTCAGGTAGGCAATTGAAAGCGCAAGTTCGGCTTCAAGTCTGATGTCTTTTGCACCCATCCGGGCCACCTCGACAGCCCGATCGATATCGTTCATTTCAAATGCGAGGACACTTGCAGGAAAAAGGAAGAGTTCACGCATTCCAAGTGCCTGGCTTGCTAAATCGGGAAGGTTCGCCAGTGAATCGTCGAATTTCCCAAGTTGAACCTCCCGGATCCGCTGATCGACATTCGGAGTGTGCAGAATGGACCACACATTGACAGTCTGGGCCAGACCCTGAATACCGATGATCGTCCAGGCGAATTCACTATGCCCATTGGAGATGACAGCCTGGATTGGGAATTTTTGGAATGGTCCTGGCGGCAGAGACTTTGTTGGAATTGTTTTACCGAGCGAGAATTGTGTCAGCATCAGAATCAGGCCCGCTGAGACCATATAGAATGGAACGCCAAGGATTGTTTTGATGCGCTGCATCAGATTCACTCCGAGAGCGGGCTCACACCCCAACCACAATTTTGAGACGATTCAAAAGCATGATCAAGAGCTGAACGATGATCAGCAGCAACAGAGGGCTGAAGTCAATGTAAGCTCCAGAACTGTACATTCTCAATTTTGGAAATTTGCGGCTCAATGCGTTGGCTGGCGGATCTGTCAGCGGAAAAACCATACGACCAATCACAGAAGATTCATCCGCCCTTGCAAGTCGCAACACGGCCGATGCAATGAGCAAAAAAGAATACAGTGTCAGCAGGTAATGGATTGCATCGAACAAAAAGCCCAACAATTGAATCATTTGTTCCACCTCCAGAACTCACACCTGACCTTAACTACAGTACACAAGATTCAAGAATTGTTGGATTAGTTTGGTCTTGTCAATTCACTGACAGCGAGCTCAAAGTGGGCAAGATTTTTCCGACACGTCCTCGAAACGTGGAAGATCTCTTCTGACGCGGAGGCAGGTGTGTCGGATTTGAACATACCCGGGCAAGTTCCGGTGGGAAGCAATCTTTTTGAAATGATCGAATTCACGCTGACCCGCAAGCAGCCACACAGTCCGCTTTTGGAGCAGGGTGAACAGGAAGCACCCGGTGCTTTGCTCGAAGAGCCGACGCTCTTTGGGGTGAATGTGGCAAAAGTCCGTGAAGTGATTCGTTTGCCATCGCTGGAACCTGCTCTTGGTCGAAGGCCGGAAGTTTTGGGAGTCTTTCAATTGAGGGGCATTCCGGTGCCGGCGATTCACTTGTCGTGTGCATTGGGGTTCAGCAACGAACCGGTGTTGCCTTCAGCACAGGTTCTCGTCACAGAATTTTCCGGACGACTGACCGGCTTTGTCGTTGCCTCAGCGAGGCGGATAAGACGCGTCAGTTGGTCTGAGGTTTTGCCGCCGCAGAAGGAATTGCTGGGCGCCATCACCGGGATGATGCTCGATGAAAAGAAGCGATTTATTTTTATCCTCGATTTTGAAAAGGTCCTTGCGGAAGTTGAGGGGCCATCCAGCGAAAGTGTTCCGCCCTTGGCCCAGCAGCGGTCGAAACTGTTTGTCGGCCCGACCCATTTTACATCGGCTGCGAGTTCGGCCCATGTGGGTCTTCGGCCTGTTGTTGTTGTTGTCGATGACTCGTCCACGGCGCGCAAGTCGCTCGTGGAAGTTGTCTGCGGGTTTGAATGTGATGTGCTTGAATGCGTTGATGGTCAACAAGCGTGGGAAGAATGCCTCAGGCTACAAAAGCAAGGCGAGGCCTTCATGGTGATCTCGGATATCGAGATGCCTCGCATGGATGGCTACTCTTTTGCACGCAAGCTCAAGTCTGACGCCCGCTTTGCCGGAGTACCTTTTTTGCTCCATTCAAGCTTATCTGCCAGCGTCAACCGCGAACGGGCATTGGCGGCTGGTGCAGACGCCTTTATTGCCAAGTTCAATCGTAAAGACATCGTCACTGCCGTTGAGGCATGCCTCGCCGTGATTTCAGGCAACGAGAGGAAGGCATCATGAATCCTGTGGTGTTGCTGCTCAAACCTGGAGAAGTCCTGTTCAAGGAAGGTGACGCCTGCAATGGCGTTTATATCGTCAAGCAGGGTGACCTCGAGGTTTTTCGCGAGAAGGATGGTTCCGCGGTTGTACTTGCAACAATGCATCCGGGCGATGTTATCGGAACAACCACAATTTTTTCGCGCGAGAGTCGTACGGCATCTGCACGGGCGCATACTGCTGCGCAAGTTGTTCACGTCAGTGTCGATACCGTTGAAGGCTCTTTCAAAAATCTTCCGGTGTGGGTGCAGGCAGTACTCAAGGATTCCGTGGCAAGGCTCAAATCATCGAACGATCAACTTTTGGAAGCCAAAATCAACGAAAAGAAGCTTCAGCAGAAGGCTGGAACACGTTATCATTTTGCGGCGCAGTTTTCTGCATTTTTGGGCTATGCAATTCGGGCTGGGCTTGTCAAAGATGAGGGCGTGGAACTGTTTCCTCTCAAGGGAGTTGTTGAACGCTCTGAATCAATACTTCAACGGCGGTCTGACTATCTTGAAAAACTTCTTGATGCCTTCGTGAAAGGTTCACTCATCAAGGTTCAACCCGATAAAAAATGGGGCCGCTCCATTTATTCGCCCAATGCAGCGCTTATGGAAGACTTTGGCAATTTTGTGCTGCAATGTGCAAAAACAGAAGGTGCTGGTTTTGTGCCGACCAAGTACCATTTGCTGATGTCGTCGCTTGTTCGGCTCGCGAAAAAACCTGATTTCAAGGATTACTATACAAAAGTCGAATTGATTGAAATGTTGAGCAAGGAGTCCGGCAAGACGATCACCAACGAGCTCATCGATGAGTTTGTGAAATTCCGGTTGCTGGCGTCTGTATCTGGTGCAGACAAGTTTTCCTGGTCTGCAGTTCAAATACAGAAGCGATTGATTTTCGAGAGCACCGTTCGCTTTGTCAAAGAGATCCGTGAGGAGGAGATGGACAACAAGGCCGCCTGAATTGGCTCAAGTTATTGTGCCTCGGCTGAGCCAAAATATTTGGCCCACAGTTCTGCAACACTTCCTGACGAAAATTGTTCCTGCAAAATGTCCGGCAAAGGTCTGCGTTGAACGCAGACCCCCGACAAAATTCTTTGCCAGGTTTGAATCACTCCGCCGCCTTCCTTGGACATCGCTGTCACCAAAAGGTGAGAACGCGCATAGAGTCTTGAAATGAGTTTTGGTGAGGCTTGGTTGAACGGCAGGTCCA
>JBDLRR010000375.1:0-4098 GCA_039799985.1 Pseudomonadota bacterium
AAGAGTGTCGCCGATGTTGGAGAGTTGCTTCGCAATTTGAACCTGAATTTCTAAGCTTTTTCTCTGCAGCTTAAGTAGCGAAAAGAGGGGATTCTTAGTGTTGCAGGCAAGAAAAGGTGTCAAGGCCCAAGGTAACGCGCGAAATGGCTGAAATTTCTTTTTTAAGCGCTTCCAGCGTCCCCGGGCTTTTCACGAGCAACTGCATATCGCTCTCCCAAAACCAATGCTCTGTCCGAAAAACAATATTTTCGGAACTGTCATCGAGCACACCACTGCAGAATCCCTTTCGCTTTTTGCATCTCCCCGCGGGACTCGATTCGAGGCCATTGAAGCGCTCCGCGCAGCTGCGACACTCCGGCGCGGGTATGTATCGCAAGGGGCGACTGACGGAGTGACGCTGCGTCAAGATCACGGCTCGCAGTTCATCGCCAAATTATTCCAATCGGTATCCATGCGACCTGGGCCTCAACTGCAACAAGAACGTCCCGCGAGCCAGTTTTACAAGTCTACAATCTTGCCTGACAGTGAATTGAAGAGACCGGACAAGAAAATCAACCAGCGGCCTTTTGTCCGCTGAATTTAGTGCCCTTTTTTTCACTATTTCCTGCATTGCACGACGATCCAAAGTCAGTTCGGCCACAGGCTTCTAGAGCTTGGCGTTTTATTTTTCGAGATCTTTAAGCTTGCGAGACCCGGTCAATGTTGTGCCTGCAAATCTCTACTTTTAACCGTAATAAGTCTGATGACTGATGCTTTTCAGACGCAAGGCGGTGCCATTCAACGCATTCAATATGTGGCGTGACGGGGTCACAACCGAAATTTTGGATTACCCGAAGGACTTCGACATTAGAGAAGGCAAAGCGACTCCCGATGGTGTGCACTTTGTTGCTTGGGAAGAATTTTATCTGAAATCCTTGAAAGAGTTTATTGGCGTTCCCACGGCAGGAGCAAAAGTCGAGAATGACGTGCTTGTTTATCCGGTAAAACAAAAGACCGGAAAAGATCTCAGGCTAAGGTTCAGCAAAGACACCTTCCGAAATTTTAATTATGATGGTGCTCTCAAGCACTGCAAAGAGAATGGTATGCGTTTACCAACGGCGAGAGAGCTTTTTGATTTCTGTGCGGCCGGAGTCACAGAACCCAATTATGGCCCAAACTTCGATGGATCCTACAAATAACCGAAGAGTGCACGTTGCTACGGATCACGCTATTTTTCAGCATCACTATGGTCTGAATACCGCGGTACCGCATGGAGTTTTGATGTTTATCTAAGCACCGCTGACCACACTGCCCGTTTTGGAAATCAGGTATCAAAGGTTCGATGCGTGACAAATCCTTGATGTGTTCTATCGTCAGAACTTCCATGACCGGTGCAGTTGTTTGGTTGTGTTCAATTGACAGAAGCGAAGTAAGCACAACTCACGTATTGGGACTTGATTTTTCGTTATGTGAAGGCAACGAAAATCGCCCCGGACTTTGCATATATACTGTTTTTTTTTTCAAACCCCGTGAGGGAATGTTAAGTTTAGGCTTTTCAAGCCCGTTCTGTAAAATTTCCAATCGTCTTCATTCAAGAGTCTTCTGACCGTGCACTGGATCGTGTGAGTGTGCGACTCTGATAAAGATTGGCTGGAAATTTTCGACAACATAACGTTTGATTTTTTTTGCGCATCTGGTTTGGTTCTGAACATCTTTGTTTTCTAATGCCAACTGGCCCCTCTTTGTGAAATGCCAACATCACTCGACCATCCCATATAGCCCAGACGAAATGTGTTGTTGAAGGAACCCGTTTTGGATTTTCTGGCAAAAACGTTCGTTGGCAGCGAAGGGGAATCCGGAGGAGCTATTGAATGGTTGGCGATTTTCACCCGCAAAACCCATGGAAAGCAACTTATCACCGATGCCACAGGCACTGCATCGTTGCAGGCCGTTCCTCGGCCGGTGGTCTTTGTTCAGTATCTCAAGCAGCTGGCCCATCAATCGGAATCCGGAACCCAGCGCGGCCTCTGCTGCCTGACTTTGAAAAATAAATGGCCCCACTGATTTTACAAACTTGCCGCGTTATTTCACAGCAAGGGCTGCTTACTCATCGAGAGGCACAAGTATGACATCATCAGCCCATACGGGCGCTGATCCAAGGCTTTCTTTCCAAATAATAATACTCACGGTTGGAGCGGTTTTGCCTGTGGTGAAGCGAAGTTCTTTGTAGCCATCGTAGTGACTTGATGTTCCTTTGACGTAAAGATCCGGACCACCATATCCTTTGACCGCGAGTGTCACCTGCTCTCCATTAGTACGGCTCATCACGGCTGATGCAATATATCGAGTGTTGGCTGAAAGTTTAACCTTTTGCAGCACTCCACCCCGTCCATCCGAGAGTTCAAGGCGAAAGGAAAAACCACGCTTGTCGGCCGGTATCGCCTTCAGGAGTGAGTGGGGCGCTGCTGTGGCCCTCGCATCGCCAATAGGAGTCCAATCATCAAGCCTTCTTGTGAAGGCTCCATTTTTGACAAGACTGAGGTGGTAAGGCGGCGGAAGTGCATCTGGTTTTTCAATGACTGAGTTAAAGTTGACTCCATAGCTCCATATGGGTTGACCGTACTCCAAGGCACCAATGTCAGGGGCTGATCCGAAAAATTTATCCGTGACAGCAAAAATACGGACCCCCGAGTCTATCGCAGCGGTGCCTTTTTTGGGCCTAAAATCGGCTTTGCTCACATTTTCGTACATGGATGTTCCGGGATCGATAATGTTGTTGCCCCATCGGGCACTTGGTAAATTCGAAGCCGTCCTGGGGAAAATGTTGTTAAATATTCTGCTCTGGTACCAAACTCGATCGTAGGGCGCTTCACCCCAGAAGGCTAGGCCCACATTCCCAACATTATATACAGTATTGTTGTAAACCAGAGCGGTTGTTTGTGGTGAGTTGAGGGTAATGCCATTGCCGTTGACGTTGTAAATAACATTGTGATGAATAACTCCGTTGAGATCGTGATTATCGAAATAAATTCCAACAGCAGATTTATCATCTGGCATGCCAAGATCGTGAATGAAATTGTGGTCGATCCGAGCACCTTCATGGTCGTGACCCCAGACATATATTGCACCACCGTCACGAGTCATCCTCATCCCATTGTACATGTCGTTGTGTGAAATTCGGGTTCTGGCCCCAAGTTGGTGCACAGCTGCTCGTCCGAACTCTGCAAACGTCGTCCGATACACTAAATTGTCAAAGCCACCGGCGACATATACGCCCGCAGCATATGTCCCTAGCTGATTAAAGTCATGGATATATGAATTGATAACATGATTCCTGTTTCCAGTTAAAAATATCCCTGAGCCCGAACTTCCAGAAATTTCGGTGGCGTGCACCACATTGTCATCACCTTCGATAACGACGCCGGTTCGAAGTTGCGATTGGTACTTTTCAACCGCACGGTTTGAACTGTAAGGATAGCGGATACGCATGCCTTTCAGAGTGCATCGAGTTGAACCAACGAGCAAAACAAGGCCAACGCGAACGTTGATGTTTGAGATAACAATATCACTTTTCCCTGAGAGGTCGATAGCCGCTCTTCTCGTTTGAACTTCAACATTCCGCGGGGCGCCGCCATCAGGTGACCACAAATAAAGGGTCGAACTCTGCTCATCAAGGTGCCACTCTCTTGGAGCATCGAGCGCACCAAGAACACCAGAGAGAAAAAAGCGGCTGCCTGCTGAGGGTCCAACTTCAGCGTCAGATATCGCAAATGGTCTAATTGTAAGTGCTCTTTCTGAACGATTGGATCCAAGTACTGTAGTTGTTTGACCGAGCCAGCCTCCGTAGCCTCCAACCACATGAACCGTCGCACCAGTCCAAAATCCATCGGATTGGTCGAGTGAATCATCTGTGAGCCTGGTTGACGTTGCGGAACGCAATTTCGATCGGCGTGCCCAGTGTTCCGAAATCGCAAAAGAGCCCAAATTAGGCCAGCGTGCTTGCCACATCCTCTCACTGCCAACGAGAACCTGCGTCTCGTGGCCGAGATGTCTCTTCATATTCGTTCTCCAGATTGAACCCTGGTGTTTCGCAAAACCTTCCACGGGATCCGTTCCGCG
>JBDLRR010000376.1:0-8475 GCA_039799985.1 Pseudomonadota bacterium
ACAATGATGGGCACTCCTGCAGCCTTGGCATGTGAAATCGCTTCAACTGTTTGTGGCATGACTCCATCGTCGCCGGCCACAACCAGAATCACGATGTCTGTCACCTGTGCACCGCGTGCACGCATGCTGGTGAAGGCTTCGTGGCCCGGAGTGTCGAGGAACGTGATGTGACGGCCATTGTGTTCAATTTGATACGCACCGATGTGCTGTGTGATGCCGCCGGCCTCGCCTGCTGCAACTTCCGCAGAACGAATGGCATCAAGCAAAGAGGTTTTTCCGTGGTCGACGTGGCCCATGATCGTAACGATAGGCGCGCGCAAGACCACTTCGGCTTGAGCCGAGTCTGTCTTTGCTGTCTTTTGTGTGTTCAAGATGTCGGTCAGGCTGACCGAAGTGTTTTGAACTTCGAAATCAAATTCATTGGCAACCAAGGTAGCTGTTTCAACGTCCAACTGTTGGTTGACGCTGGCCATCATGCCGAGCTTCATCAATACTTTGATGATGGCAGAGCTCTTGATGCTCATTTCGCCCGCGAGGTCTGAGACCGAAATGTGCTCATCCACGCGAACAACGCGCTTGGACGCTTTCATCGGATTCGCCTGTTCGGCGCGCTTGTCATCACGCTTGCGTGACGGCGCGGAGCCGCGACGGCGATTCGGAAGAATTACGGTGCGAACCTGGCTGACTGAATCTTCAGAGCCGGCAGCATCCCCTTCGGCACCAAAATAAATTTCTTCGTCGAAAAATTCTTCACCTTCGGCACCACGCGCGTTTTTCGCACGGGCCTTGCGGTTCTCTTCTTCGTCTTGCATGCGACGGCGACGCAATTCATGTTCTTTGTCTTTGTCGCGACCGCGTGTTGTTTCTTTGCCAATAGGCGTGGTTTCAGTCGTGGAACCAAAGCCCGCGCCACCCGGCCCACCAGGGCCACGTGGTCCGCCAAATCCACCGCCTGCTCCAGCAGGACGTGGTCCACCAAATCCGCCGCCAGCTCCGGCAGGGCGTGGTCCGCCAAATCCACCGCCAGCTCCAGCAGGCCGTGGTCCGCCAAATCCTCCTGCTCCCACAGGACGGGGGCCACCGAATCCTCCGCGGCCTTCTGAGTCTTGTGAGCGAGGACCAGAGTATCCTCCGGGACCTGCACCTTCGGGACGATGATATCCACCTTGTTCGCCACGTTGATACGAATTGCGATCCGAGCGTGGCTGAGGCCCACCAAATTGACCGTCACGTGCCGTAGGACGTTGTCCTGCGGGAACGGGACCCGAAGAATACGGACGTGGTCCACCAGCGGGGCTACTTGCAGGTGTTGGATCGGCGCGTCTGATGATTGTTGCACTAATTGGTGGAGCTGCTGGTCTGACCACAGTTGCGCCTGTGGACGACACCGGCGTCGACGCTTGTGGAGCGGCCGTCTGTGCGGCAGCTGCCATGGTCGGCGGAGCTGCAGAAGTCGCGCCCGGCACCTCGGCTGCTGTTGCAACATTCGTAGTGGCCACAGTTTTTTCAACTTCAGTTGGCTTCGCCGCTTGACTCAATCCAGATTCCTTCGCTGCAGCAGCAATGACCGCTGGTTCAGCATGCGACGTCGAAGCTTTGGCTGAAATTGCTTCTGTTTGAGCAACGGCCGCAGGGATTTGACTTTCGAATTCTGTGACTGCCGGTGCAACTGACTGAGCTGGTTCAATAACCGGCTCGGCATGTTCACTCGGCTGCGATTCTTGTGCTGATTCGGTTCTGCGTCGTATGACAACCTTGGCAGAAGGCTTGGCAGCAGCTTCTTTCTCGGGATTTTTTCCGGAGCGAACGTACGCACGCAGCTTGTCAGCTTCGATATCAGATATCGCGTTGAAATGATTTTTAACTTGAATTCCCAAGTCCTGCAGTTTTGCAATGACTGTTTTCGTGTCGAGCTTAAGCTCTTTTGCGATGTCCAATACCCTCAAACGGCTCATCCAACTCCGCTCCCAAAAGACCCCGTGTGATCGGCGGGGTTCCGAATCTATCGATGACCACTCGTCCCTTAACAGCTTTCTCAAGATTCAGCTAGGGATTCGAGAGCCTTCGCTACGAAATCTTTATGTGTGACCAATACGGCCTTGACCTGTGCATTTTTGCCAAAGAATTTTTGCCCGAGATTTTGGCTGAGGATGTTCAAGCGGATTCCCACAAGACGATCAGAATGGTCTGTGAGTAATGCTTCGCAATGGCGATAAAATCTCTCTGAGCCGTCCGAGCTCATCAAAAGAATTCGGCTGATTCGCCCTGCGTCGTGAGCTAATTTTCTACTCTTGAGAGCATCAAGGCCCTGTTGTTCGCGGCGCAGGCAGGATTCGATATTCTCAAGACCTCCGCGCAATTGACCCGCTCGTCGCGACAGCGACAAAGCTTTTTCAAGGCCTAAATTGAGTTCGAGGGTCGGAACTTCAATCCGACCCTCGCTCCACAAGCGCTTCAGATTTTTGGCGAGACTCGCGCGAATCTTGTTCGCGCGCTCATCAGCCTCCAACGATTTTGGCAGTTTCAGCATGAATTTTTCCTGAGAATTTATATGGCAGGCCGGTGCGCACGGCGATGTCTTCCGGAGTGGCCTGAGCCAGTGCCGAGTAGTCGCTGAAACCGGCCGTGTGAAGAACGGCGGCTGTGTATTCACCAACGCCACGGAGTTTCATCCAATAGTGAAGGACTTCGCTTGGTACCAAACGTGGGTCGATTTTTTCGGGGTCGAGCTGCGCAGCGGGGCGAGATTTGGCGACAAGGTCTTCCAGGGCCGATGCTTCCGCGGCTGCGTCGAAGTTTGCTCCGCCCAGTGCACCCGTCAATTCGAGAGCATCGAATTCGGAGTCGACATCAATTTCAGTTTTCTTCGTTGCAGCCAGCTTTTCAGCCAGTTCTTTGGCGCCATTGACAACCACTTCCGCTTCCTCAGGAGACAAACGAAGAAGCTTGCTCAGCGCTTTGGCTTCCATTCTGGCGACGTCGGTTGGATCTTTGTAACCTTCATTCACCAGGATCTCGGCGCGCATTTCTCCGAGCGTCGGAATCTGTGCGAGAACTGCTTTGTATTCTTGAACAAGTTCACGCATTTTGCTCTCGGAACGGATGTCGACTTTCCAACCTGTCAGCTGGGCTGCCAAACGCACGTTCTGGCCGCGACGGCCAATTGCGAGAGAGAGGTGATCGTCTGGAACCACGACTTCCATCGTGTGAACGCGTTCGTTTACAATGACTTTTGAAACTTCAGCTGGTGCAAGAGCATTGCAGACAAACCGAGCCGGATCGCGATCGAATGGGATGATGTCGATCTTCTCGCCTCGAAGTTCCTGAACCACCATCTGCACGCGTGAACCCTTAACGCCCACGCAAGCACCCACTGGGTCTACAGACTGTTCGGTGCTGTACACTGCGATTTTGGAGCGGCTTCCCGGGTCGCGGGCTGCGCTTTGAATAATGACAATGCCCTCGGCAATTTCGGTGACTTCTTGCTCAAACAAGCGCACAAGCATTTCTGGATGTGCACGGCTGAGAATGACTTGAGGACCGCGTGTCGACTTCTTCACATCCAGAACATAGCACGTGATTTTGTCGCGCAGTTTGAACTTTTCAGCTGGAATCTGCTCGCGCATCGGCAAAACGCCTTCGCAGGAGCCGAGGTCGATAATGAGGTCTTGTTTGTCGTAGCGCTTCACTTGACCCGTCACGAGCTGTGCCTTGCGGTCGCGGAAGTCGCGCACAATCTTCTCTTTTTCAGCTTCTTGCATCTTTTGAACGATGACTTGCTTGGCGGCTTGTGCGGCAATACGGCCGAGCTGATCGGTCGGCAGAGCCTCGCCGATTTCGTCGCCAAGTTGCAGCGACTCATCCATCGATTGTGCATCGCTGAATTTTATTTCACGGAATTCGTTCGTGTATTGGTCGTCGGGAACAACAACGCGGAAGCGAAGCAATTCTACTTCTTCAGTTTCTTCATTGAATTTTGCTTCGAAAACGCAGTCACCGAAAAACTTTTTCGCGGCGGTGATGATTGCATCCTTGAGCGCACCGATGAGCAGCTCGCGGTCGATGTTTTTTTCTTTGCCAACAGTTTCAATGACTCGCTTCAGATCAATTTGCATGTCGCACCCTCAGCAATCGGGATTTTCCAGAGTCTTCGCAGGGCGCTATACCCCTCGCTTACCTGGTTGTCACCCATTTTTGGGAAAATCAGCCTAACCAAATGTAATGTAACGATAAAAAGCAAACGCCAGCTATCCGCGCTTCGATTTTCTCGGCGCGTTTGCTTTGGCTGCCTTTGGTTTTTCAAGGAGTGCCTGGGCAAACTTGACGGCTGAAAGTGGGACTTCGGTTAAATCCGTGCCCTCTCGCAGCAGAAGCGTAGGATTGGCGATGTCTGCATTCACATCGTCCAGAATCATTTTGAATCTATCGCGTCCTTGTCGTTTTGTCCATGTTTTCAATGTCACAAAATGACCTTTGGCGCTTTCAAAATGACGCACCGTGCGCAGTGGGGGCTCCATACCCAACGAGCCGACTCTGACGCTGATGGAATCAGCGAAGGTATCTAGGGCGCCTGATTCCAGCAGAAACTGGTGGAGCGGAAAACATTCGTCGAGGCTGATTGCCTGGTCTGGTTCCGGAAATGGACCAGGTCCAGAATGGCCAGGTGATGGTTCGACAAAAAGGTCGAGGCAAGATTGACCGTCTTCGATGACAAACCAGAAATCGCGAATGTGAAGAGCACGCGTGGGGGATTGGGTTTGGTTGAATTTTTCGCAAGCGGCCTGAAGATTCCGCAGGAGCACTTCAAAAACTTCGGGGCTGAGTTGGCTGGGGTGAGAAAATTGAGGGGTTGTCATGTCTACCTTTGAACCGTGCGTTTAGAGTTATCAACAATGCTCGTTGTAATTGCAGATAACACAAAAGGCATCAAAAAAAAGCGTGATTTCAATAAGGTCTAAAAGGTGGTTTGCGCGTATAAAAAGCACTTATCCACAGGCTGTCAACAGTCCATGGGAGGCCCAATGAGGGGCGCTTTTAGCAGGTCGGACGCCGTGGATAACACCACCGATCGACCGGGTCAACAGGGTCAGAAAAAAATCTGTAACCGGCCCAAAATTTGAAGCCAAATGATGCAGCGCTTGTCTGTTTTTGAACTTTTTTGAAGCATGCCTTTCTTGTCTTAGATGTGCAGGAGAGGAGTGTGAATTTGAGCACGAGGTCCGGGCGGCGTGGTGAGCAACGTGTTGAGTCTTGGTTGAATGATTTGGGTTGGAGCTGCGCAGAAAAGAACTTGCGGATTCCGGGTGGTGAGATTGATCGTCTGTTTTTTCGACGTGTCTCTGGGCTACAGCCTCGCATCGATATTTGCATTGCCGAAATCAAAACCACATCCATCCGCTCCCTTTCGCAATTTGGAAACATTTTCAGTGAAGCGAGTTTGAAGACATTGGTTCGACCTCATCAGATGCGAAATCTTTGGAGGACTGCACAAATCGAAGAGATGCGCGTCAAAAGACAAAACTGTGAAATCGATGTGTGCACATATGTGAGGTATTTTTTGGTTGTCTTCGCTTCAGAGAGGATTATCGTCGACGTTCGAAAGCAAATAAAAACAGGTCGCAATCGGCTGCCAGTCAGAATTTGTCATGCAGATGATGATGTCCTTATTTTGTCTTGGTCGCCGGATGTGCCCGCACAAAATTTCTGAATCGCAATAACTTGGATCTTGACGAAACGATGCTTGCGGGCCGGAAGATGAGGTGTAGTGTTTTCACTCAGGAGGAAGACAGGCATGATGAAAATTGTTTTACCTGTGCTGACGATGATTATTTCGGCTTTCGTTGCGTCCGGAGAAGCTCATGCTGCGCCGACGCAGTCTGAAGTCTGTTCATCGGTTCAAAATCCAGACCTCCGTACGTTTTGCGCCGCCAAGCGCACAAAAAAAGTTTCCGAGTGTGCTGCGATTGTGGATAAGAACTGGCGAGACCTCTGTACGAGCAGCGCCTCGCAGGACCCGTATGACTGCGAAAATATCGCCGACGAGCATTTGGTTTTTTATTGTCATGCACTTCAACAGAAGACTTCTTTGGCGTGCTTCGAGATTGAAAACCCGAATCTGGAATTTTTGTGTTATTCCCACGTCCAAAACAACACGCGATTCTGTGCAGATGTGCGTGACGAGGGGCTCAATCAGTTGTGTCATGGCCTTTATGACCCGTCGCTCAAGCCGCCGCGTGCACCTCTTTGAGAGATTGACGTTGCCGGGTGGCAGAAGCCCTACTCAATGATCAATGCCCCTTTTGGTTCATCGAGCTTATGCGTGTCCCTCGATAAAACGCTCAGCTTCCAGAGCCGCCTGGCATCCCCGACCTGCGGAAGTGATAGCTTGGCGGAACTTGTTATCCTCCACGTCGCCTGCGGCAAAGATACCCGGAACATTTGTGGATGTGCTGCCAGGTTTGCAGAGTGCATAACCTTGCGGATCAAGTTCGACCAATCCGCGCAGGAATTCTGTGTTTGGATTGTGACCGATCGCCATGAACAAGCCATCGACCTTCAATTGAGTGGTTTCTCCGTTGGCGTTCTTCATGACGATGCCGGTCAGGCCGCTGTTGTCGGAGGTTGTGTCGACAACTTCGGTGTTCCAAATAATTTTGATCTTTGGATTGCTGAAGACCTTGTCCTGCATCGCTTTGCTGGCGCGGAATTTGTCACGGCGGTGAACCAACGTCACGTTTGATGCAAGCTTGGCCAGGTAGTGCGCTTCTTCCATTGCGCTGTCTCCGCCGCCCACAACCGCCACAGACTTGTTGCGATAGAAGAATCCGTCGCAAACAGCGCAGGTCGACAAACCATAGCCCATCAATTTTTCTTTATTGGGCAAAGGCAGGGTTATTGCGCTTGCACCTGTTGCAACGATGATGGTTTTGGTTTCGATGGGATTCGAGTCGGTGACAATCCGGAATCCGCCGGCAATTTTTTCGATCTTCATGACTGTGCCGTTGATGATGCGGGTGCCGTATTTTTCAGCCTGGGCTCGCATATCTTGCATCAATTTGTTGCCGTCGACGCCTTCGGGTGTTCCTGGCCAGTTTTCGACGATGCTGGTTGTGGTCAATTGTCCACCGGGTTGAAGACCGGCAATCAAAACAGGATTCAGCGCTGCGCGCGAAGTGTAGATGCCTGCTGTCAGTCCTGCAGGGCCCGAGCCAATGATGACGACGTTTTCCATGTCAGAGTCCTCGAATTATTTTTTGGGTCCAAGCAACGTGTTTAGCTTTTCTTCACTGGATGCAGCAACATCAGCATGCAGGCTGTTGCCGTGGGCATCGATGGTGACAAGAGCCGGGAAATCGACAACTTCAAGCTCCCAGATTGCTTCTGGTGAGCCGAATTCTTCCAGCATCGAAACTCCGCGGACTTTTTGGACTGTTTCCGCAAGAACCTGGGCTGCACCTCCGACGGCATGCAAGTACACGCAACCGAATTGCTTGCAGGCGTTGAGTGTCTTTACTCCCATACCGCCTTTGCCTATCACAGCACGGATTCCGTATTTTTCGATAACAGTGGCCTGATAAGGTTCTTCACGTGTGCTGGTCGTCGGTCCTGCGGCACGAACGCTCCATTCTCCGGTGGCTGTTTTCACAACCACGGGTCCGCAATGGTAGATAGCCGAGCCGCGGATATCGACGGGAATCGACTTGCCTTCGTAAAGGTGTTTGTGAACGGCGTCTCGGCCAGTGTAGAGAACACCGCTCAGGAGCACCATGTCGCCAACTTTCAGGTCACGGACCTGCTCCTCGGAAACCGGGAGTGTCAGTTTGATTTCTCTCATTCGTAGATCCACTCCTTGATGGTGCCATCGGATTTCGCCTTAAGGCCTTGCCGCCGGAACGCCCAGCACATGTATGAAACGGTGACGTAAAAACTTGCAGGCAACCTGTTCAAGGCAGCGATCTTGACTCCCAGCAGGGTTGTGTTGCCGCCAAATCCCATGGGTCCAATGCCGAGCGAGTTTGCTTCTTTGAGGATGCGGTTTTCCAATTCGGCGAGGCGTTCGTCTGGGTTCACATCATCAATGGTGCGCAAGAACATTTTCTTCGAATATGAATATCCGGTACTTCTGTCGCCGCCGATAATCACACCCAAAATTCCGGGTCCACAGCCTTTGCCTTGTGCCTGGTAAACAGCGTCCAGAACGACTTTGCGCACGCCTTCAAGATCACGGCCAGCGCCAAGACGGTTGTCGGGAAGGCTGTATTGGGCGCCAACGTTCTCACAGCCACCACCCTTGAGAGCGAGGCGTACGTCGAGTTCATCAGACCTGTGTTGCTCGAAATAAATCGTTGGTGTTCCTGGTCCAAGATTGTTTCCGGAATTGTGACCGGTGATGCTGTCGACAGAGTTTTGCCGCAGGTATCCCAGTTCGGTGGCCTTGGCTACCGCAGCTTCCGCAACTTCCGAGAACGTGATTTG
>JBDLRR010000377.1:0-2612 GCA_039799985.1 Pseudomonadota bacterium
CTGTCGTTGGTCTCAATATTAGATCCTGGGATTCCGCCACCACGTCGCAGGAGTTGCGCCAGGATTATGTTCAGCTTGCACAAAAGGCTGCTGCAGATTCCAGCTTTATCATTTTTACGCCCGAGCTTCACACAAACAAAGATCAGTGGGGCGCCGTGGTCACGATGATCGACGTGCTTCTTTATCAAAATGCGGTCGACAAGCTGATTGCGGTGTCAGATGAAACCTGGTGGAAGGAATTCACCCGGATGACGAAAATTGTGCACAAACTGGGCCGCGATGGCATGACGACGGCTACTGAAAACGCGCTTATCAGCAGTTTCAAAAAATTCCTTGCGCAGCTGGAACAAGCTAGACATGCGAGGGATGCGCGTGGTCGTGCACGTTTCCTGACACAGGCATTGAGCTCCACAGCGGTGACCGTGAGCCTGACCTCGGGTATCAAGGGCGACTTGATTGGCGTCGTTCTTTCACAATTGACTGAGGATAGTTATTTTCTTTCAGCGAAAATTTCTTCACCCATCTACAAGCAGAATATTTTTCCGCAGGAAAAGCCCTTGGTGAATCGGCGCGGAACATTGAAGTACAAAGATGCCCGTTTGCATGATTTCTCCTTGAACACGGTATCTGTCATTTACAACTTCTTTGATTCCGTCATCCCTGAAGGCGGTATTGTTCCAAGTATCGAGTATACCTATTGATTTTTGAGACTTCGAATCTTGGGTGAATTTCTAAGTTTTGGACAATGTCCATTCTTTGGACAGCACTTCGAATAAAAATGTCCTGTTGTTATCGAATCTTGATTTGGCATTGAGGTTGCTTGATTTCGCAAGTTGGAACTCTTTGCGTGATGAGGTGACGATTATGCGTAACGGACTCTTACTTGCATTGGCAGGCTTGTTTTTCACCACAGTCGCTTGTGGGCGCGCTCATCAGTTGGATGCTGGGGTTTTCGCTGCCGACGAATCGGGCGAAGCTTTCGTCATCATCGGTTCGACTGAGACCTTTTTGAAAAAGACTACAGATTCGTCTGCAAATTTGGCGAGCGGTTCCGAGAAGTGCGAAATTCCCGCAGGGAAAACGATTATTCTGCAGGGTCAGCCAGAGTACGAAGGCAATCACATGTATGTGAAGACAGCCGATTTGCTACCGGGATGCGGCTTTCACAACGGCTATATCTTCAGGGGACACATCTCCAAGAGCAGTTTGAAAAACCTGTTTTCGGCTAACATGCGTGCGTTTCTCGATGTGATTGCTTTCGCAGAAGGAACGGGTGACAGGTATGATTACATTTTTAGTCACGCAACTTTCTCGAGCTTTGCAGGCCATCCACGCCGGCTTATTTGTTCAGGCGGTTATTGCTCGGATGCTGCTGGTCGTTATCAGATAAAGTCGACCACCTGGGACGATGTGCGTCGCGAGGTTGGGCTGACCAATTTTTCGCCTGAAAGCCAAGACAGAGCTGCGGTGCAGTTGATCAAGTGGCGCGGTGGCTACGATGACGTTGAGCGCATCGATGGTCCCAACACTTTCAGCACTGCGCTTTATACTGTACGTCTCGAGTGGGCTTCGCTTCCCCACAGCCCTTACGGCCAGCCTATCAAGTCGGTTGGGCAACTGTGGGAGAAGTTCAAACAGTACAAGCAACGGTATTGATTTTCAGTGGGCCCGACCGTCATGCATCGATGATGACAGGTATTCCGTGAATCCGCCTTCGTAGATCTGCATTTCACCATGGTCGATTCGAAAGACCCTGTTGGTGACTTTGGCAAGGAAGTGGCGGTCGTGGCTCACAATAATCAGTGTTCCCTCAAAGTCCCGCAATGCATCCATGAGAATTTCACGGGAACGAATATCCAAGTGGTTTGTAGGTTCGTCGAGGATGATAAAATTCACCGGACGAATCAGGATGCAGGCCAACACGACCCGGCTTTTCTCGCCACCGGAAAGCACGGAAATCTTTTTGTTCACTTCATCATCTGAAAACAAAAACGAGCCTAGCAGCGTTTTGAGGGTGCCGATCGAGGCGTTTGGAGCAACCGTTTGCAGCTGCTCGAGAATGGTTGAATTTGGGTTGAGAACTTCAAGTGCATGCTGGCTGAAATATCCAACTTCAAGGCTGGCACCCAAAGAACAATTGCCCTCTGTGGGTTCGGTTTGACCAGCAATGATTTTGAGCAACGTGCTTTTTCCGGCACCGTTGATTCCGACGAGGGCGATCTTGTCCAGGCGCTTGACGAGTCCTGAAACTCCCGAAAAGACCCGTTTGCTGCGCCCGTCTGCAGAATTCCACTCTTTGGCCACAGCCGAGAACTTCACCACGTCATCGCCGCTGCGCGGAGGCTTGTTGAATTGGAATCGAACGGCTTTTTCCTCTGGCGGAATTTCGATGCGATCGATTTTGTCGAGTTTTTTGACCCGGCTTTGAACTTGTGCAGCGTGACTGGCTCGCGCGGCGAACTTGGCGATGAATTCTTCTTCCTTGGAGAGCATTTCTTGTTGGCGCTTGTAGGATGCCAGCAGTTGTTCTTTGCGGATCTCACGCTCGCGCTCGTAGAAGTCGTAATTTCCTGTGTAGGTGGTGATGCCACCATTGGCGATTTCGACGATTT
>JBDLRR010000378.1:0-3977 GCA_039799985.1 Pseudomonadota bacterium
ATTGAAACATCGGTCGATCGTCAGCCACCCAAAAACCTGACTGTCTGGACCGACTTCAATCTCAAATGGAACGATGTTGAACAAAACCAGGCCACGCGCCAGTTGCGGAGCAAACTGTCACTCGACGGCAGCGTCCGAATCAACTTCCGCAGATTCGGTTCGTCGGGCCAAACACCCATACAAGACTATGAGGACCTCATCGCACAATTGGAATCCTCCAACGGTGAGCAGGTGGTTGTCGCTGCGGCGTCGCTTTGGGGGCCCGCAGCGCGAAATTTTCAGCGCGAGATTTTGCGAATTTCAAAGGGCAATCGAAAAATTCTTCTTCTCACGCCGCAAGACCTTTCTCTTGCACCTTCGCGCCGGAGCCCTGATCGATTTTTGGCCCTTTCTGAACTGAGTGGGCCACAACTCAACTTTCTGGGCGAACCGTCTCAGCTTTCACTCGAAATCGTCGGACGTCTGGATTCAGGTGAAAGCCAGACCATTGAAGTCGTCGTGCGTAGCGGCGAATCACTGCTGACCAGCAAATCGATCAACGTCACCGCAAATGCCGAGGGCCTGGTCAATTCGGTGGAAAATATTCCGGTTCATTTTACGCGTGCACAGCAACAGCTGCTCACAGCTCAACTCTCGACTGAGCTCAGCCCGGTGCCACTCAACATGGCCTCTGTGCCGGTGACAGTCGTGCATTCCAAATCGACGGTGTTGCACATCGGCGTCGGGCCTGACTGGAGCATGCGGAACATGCGGACCAAACTCAAATTCTGGCCCAACCTTGACCTCTTGAGTTACTATATTCTGCGTGAAATTTCAGACGATCTATCCATACCCAGCAATCAACTTTCGCTCATCGAATTTCCTGCGGAAAAACTTTTCGGAGTTCAGCTCCCAAATTTCCATGGTGTGCTGGCACAAAACTTTGTGTTCGATTCGTACTTCAACAGCAACGACACACAAAATCTTTTTGATTACGTCAACAACAACGGCGGCCGACTTGTCATTCAGGCAGGACCTTTGAGTTTTCTGGGCACAGACAGCCGGATCAAGGAGCTGAGCCCCTGCGAAAATTCTCCGGAGTTTGAATTCGACAAGCCTCGCGCCTGGCGGGTCGGTAAAAATCGTTTTCTTTCGGAATCCCAATTTGAAGCTGCAGTTGGACAAATCGTCACCAAACAAAACGCCATCGGCTGCAAACCCAAGCCTGGTGCACTTGTGCTCGCCGAGACCAATGAAGATCCGCCTTCGCCGATGATTCTCGCGTATCCAGTCGGCAAGGGCCTTGTTGTTGCGATTCTGGCCGGCGACTGGCACACATTTGCAACACAGAATCCCGCAGACACAGCAACCCAAAAGGCTCATCGCGTTTATGCCATTGACGCCAGCGAACGCCTTTTCCAGTGGATGGTGGAATTTCTGCAACGACGTCAGGACAGCGGCTTGCGACCACCCCAATTTGCCGGCCCACGCCTTTATCGTGATGACTCCCTGCATCTTGTTCGCAGTCGCGGAGGGATGCCTGAAAACAGCGTTTTACAAGGCCTGGGACAAGGCTTTTCGGGCTTGATGGGCCGCCCGCTCTGGCTCTCACGTCTTACGCTTGAAGCTGTGTCGTGGGACAAATGGAATGCCAACAGCACGCTCCCTTCGCAGGTCATGGGAAGCACGGGAGCGCTCTCTTCGCAGGAATCTGCCCGGGCTCCGCGCTACGAATCGGTTGGATTGAGCTGGCAAACAAACAACTCTTCAGGATTGCCGAAACAAAATCAGGGGCAAGCACTCAAGCCAATGATATGGCCCTTGTTCGACGGGACCATGCGTGATCGGGAATGGATTGCCAACCCTGCCCTGTACCCGAAAGAACTGACCAAAATCACCTCCGAGCTCACCGATCCGCTCAGCCGTTCTGAACAAATCACTGAACAGCGGGTCATCCCCTTGCTCAACGCCTATCCCTGGTTGCTCGCCTTGTTGTTTGCTCTGCTTGCAGTCGAACAGTTGATTGTCAGGCTTGCTCCTGAGAAATCCGGCACAAAAACTCGCCAAAATCCTCCCATCCAGCCAGCGGGCAAGCCTGAAGTCGGATAAGCTCAAGGATAGTGGATGGAGGACTTCATGATTAAAGTCGGGCCCTGGCTTTTTGCCCTTTCCTTTTTCGTGGTCCCGATGGGATGCAAAAAGCAAAACGCTTCAGGGACACAATCTTCATCTTCGACTCAAAAGAAAACGGCCTGCTTGAGTTTTCAGGGCAACGGAGTCTATTTTCCGTCACACATCGGCGCCCTGATTGCCCTGCTTGAAAACAACATCGAACCCGTATTTGCGGTCGGCGGTTCCAGCGGTTCGATTATTGCGGCGCTTTCGCGTGCGGTGGTCGACAATGCCACCCTTTCACCTTCCGGTTCATTTCGCCCACAGGACGCTGCTCTGGTCTTGGCGGCAAGCTTACCGATGGTCGAGTCGACTCTTTTTCTTCCGCGTTTCAACGCTCCGCTGCGGATGCTCGATTCCCTTGATGTCTTCCTGAGTGGTTCCAAACAAGGGGTATTGGCTGCCAGCCCCGACAACGGAATGATCACTCCCGAATCGATTGTTGGCCAGTCTGCACTGATCATCAACTTCTTCCGCTCAGCAGACTTCAGGCAGCTGATTCGCATGAACTCGCTGCAGGACAGGGAAAAAGAAATTGTCCGTCTTTGGAAGAACTATGCGAATGCAATCGCAGTGACTCCTGAGATGTTTGCCGAAGCGTTGCTGGTTGATCGCAACACTTTGATGAACAGCAAGAGAAACGACCTGGTTGAAATTCAGGACCGCATTTTTGGATTGTTCAGAAGCGTCGGTGGGGAGTATTTCGGAAATTACAAAGACCAACAGGAATCCTGGAACCAGCTTCTCGTCAGCAATCAAAAAATGCTTGGGGCGGACAACGGAAAAAACAAAATCGCAATGTTCAAGACCGCACTTGAGAAAGCAAAGGCGCTGGAAAGTTTTGACGCGCTTTACGCAACACTCTCGGGTCCATTCCTCCTGCCAGACCCAGCGCGGGTGTTCATGGCGTATCAGGGCGTTGAATATGGCTCGCAAAAGCGGATTGAAATTCCAACCAACACCATCATCCACGCCACTGCCCGCAGGGCCAGAAAGACAGATGGAAGCTGGAAAGAGCTGAAAGGACTTTCGGCTCTTCACCAAGTCTATTTTGCAAATACACAACAGGCAGCGGAATTTTCATCGCGTCTGACAAATCCGCAGCACAACCCACTTCAACCTCAAAATGGCCAGATGCAACCCGTCATTCCAGGCGAGCGGATTGTCGTCAGTGGCCAATCCCTCGGGCCAAGCCTCACAGCCAGCACCGGCGAGCCGGCAGCTTTTGTTCGAAGTCCCATCAATCTGGATGTGGCTTCACGCGGACGACTTGGTTGGACGACGCCCGACGAAACATTGGTCGGCTATGGTGGCTGGCTTGAAAAGATTTCCTTGGGCACGGCCATGCAGTTCGACCAATGTGCCCCTAATCAAGTTGATCTCTACTTCTTCACTTCGGATGGAGGAGGAGTCGGCAAATTCAACAAAATGGCTTTTCTTGGACTTTTTGTCGATGAGCCTTACCGGGGCGCCCTGGCAGAGATCGCCCAGAACCCCGCCTTAATCAGCAAACTGTTGTCAGGCAGCACCAACAATTCGGGAATGCTGGAAGGACAAGCTCAACGCGAATTCGACGCGCTTGTTGCATCAACCGAGCAACTTTTTATGGATGGCAAGAGTGCCAAGGCGAAACAAGGAAACGTGCCCGTGCTGGTGGAACATGCCAAACCTTCCGACCTGGGCGGAGCCGACGGCGAGCGGCAAAGCATTGTGATCCGTTCAAACCGCAGAGCACTCGTTTTGACGGCATACGAAAAGACGCGAAAAATTTTGGCTCAACAAAATCTACTCGGCATATCGATGAAGCTTTGGAATGAACCCGGTGA
>JBDLRR010000379.1:0-6519 GCA_039799985.1 Pseudomonadota bacterium
GTACATGCGTTCGCGCGAAGATTCGACACTGAAATGAATGGAGTTCAAATTCGCATCCGGAATTGTGATTTCAAGTCCAGGAAGACTGCCAACCCGGTTCACTCCGGGCATCAGTCTGAAATCAAGCCCCTGCAATTCTCCTGATTCACAAATCAACCAACCTGTGGTGCCTGGCTTTTCGGCTGCAACTTTGTCAGCAACGTCTGAGTGAGCGGAATAAGGACCAACATCCGCAGATGGGTCAGCTGGATCAAGTTCAAAAAAAACGAACTCGCCCAAGCCGATCTTGACCACATCACCATGCTTCAGTGGACGTGGATCCGCGCAACGCTCGGAATTGACAAAGACGCCAGAGCCGCTGCCCAGGTCCTCGACCATGCAGACATGAGTGGTGCTGGTGAATTTCGCGTGCGTGCGGCTGACTTCCGGACTGGTGAGCACGATGTCTGAATCCCAGCCGGAGCCCACAACAATGTCACCTTCGGTGAGTCGGAAGTCCTCGCCACGGTGTACGCCATTGACACCAATCAACCATCCCACTGTCCGGTTTGATACGGCTGACGCACAATTCTGATGAATACTCACGACGTGAACCGACGGATGAAAAGATGATCCCGGGCGGCGCCATTGGAGCCTGGAGACAAACGAACAATGATGCTTGTCGGCCATGAGACTGGTTCCCGAAGTGTAAATTTTAATTAGGAAAAATGCGTAAATTAAAGTTTATCATGAAAAAAACCGATAAATAAAGTGGAGGTGCAACATGAAGGTGGGGGCAGGTTTGACTATCCAAGTTTTGGTCTTGGCCTGGAGCGGTCTGCTTTTTGGCTGCAAGCAACCTTCGAGCTCAAACACAATGGGTGCATTCGACAATCAGCAGCAAAACTCCGCAAAACAAGCAAACACAAACGTCACGCCAACTCCAGTGGCATCTCTGAAACCACGAAATCTGCTGAGCGCAACCGAATGGCTCACCAAAAAGAATATCAGCGACGAAGAGGCTCGCACTGTGGACGCCCTTTTGGAAAGCATTTCCACCATGGAAGGAAAATCGGGTTCAGCCGAGTCACTGGCCCGCTGGGCCGAAGGTGGACTTCGGATTGTGCTCCTTGACGGCAAAAACCTTACCAATATTTCGCCGATTCTGGTCTTCAAAAACATCTCGACTTTGCACATAACCGGGAATAGGTTCGCCCAACCACAGATCGACGAGTTGCTCAAAGGCTTGCCGAAACTGAAGGTTCTGGCTTTGGATCCTGGTCTGAGCTGCAGTGCCAATCCCAAAGTCAACTGCCTTTATTGATCGTTTTTTATCAATTCACTGAGTCGCTGATGTTCGGAGGAGATGCTATGTTCCGTCGCCTTGTTGTTTCTTCTGGTCTCTCTTTTCTTTCCTTGACCGCTGCGCTGACAACCGGCTGCATCAAAAAGCTGGATGCAAAAGTTGAAAGCACGGAATCAAACTTCTCCGTTCAGGAAAAAAGAATTTATTTTATCTACGGACCTCTCATCCGTTCAGTTTCCGTTCAGGACCTTGAAGATTTTGCTGCGCATGGAATCGCCAAAGGAGATATTGGCAACCTCATCAAATTTGGACGCCTCGACAGCAATGTGCTCAGAGCGCAATTGAGCAAAGAATACGAACTCGATTTGGTCGAAACAAGCAACATCCTCAACAACTCTTTGGGCGTGGCCATCCTCACAAAACTGGGCGACGCAGTGCATCCGCACTTGACCAAAACCGCCTCTGTTCAGGCTGTACGCTCTGCGATCGTCATGTCTCTGCAAGACGACAACAAGCTGACTCCGATTGAAGTTCTCAAGAATCTTCCTGTTGATATGGATGTGGAAGTTGAAACAGTCTTGAAGATGAAAGATGAGCTCGGAGCATTTTTTGTAAAGGGATGAAGTAACCTCTGAGCCAGGAAGGCTGGAGAGTGGCTGGGGCACTAGGATTCGAACCTAGGAATGACGGAATCAAAATCCGTTGACTTACCACTTGTCGATGCCCCAACACACGAGCCGTATATGAAAATGGCTAAATGGTTGTCAAGGGTTCCTTGGGGACTTGCATCCTGAATATTTCCCCCTATTCTTCAGCCCGGATAAAAAGCCGTGCGATTGCCGACCAAACCTGTCCGCTGGAGAAATCTAGATGCCTCAATCGAATGGAATGCAAAGGGTCCTCAAAAACCTGCTTCCGCGGCACAAACGCAAAACTCCGCCCACTCTTTCAGACGACATTCCTTTTGGAAGAACCCAAACAGACCACATGCTGATTTGCGACTTTCTTCCGCACAAGGGTGGTTGGCAGACTCCCGAAATCATCCCCTATGGCACTTTCGCCCTGACTCCCGACGCGGTTGTCTTCCATTACGGTCAGGAAGTGTTTGAGGGCCTCAAGGCCTATCGTGATGCCAACAATCCACAACAAATCCATCTTTTCCGTCCGGAGCAGAATGCGCGCAGATTCATAAACTCCGCGCTTCGCCTTGGAATGCAGCCGGTGCCTGAGGATTTGTTCCTGAGATGCGTAAATGATTTGGTTTCCATTGAACGAGACTGGATTCTGGAATCGCCGGGCTCGCTTTATATTCGCCCAACCCTGATTGGCCTCGATACCGGGGTCTCGTATCGGGCCTCGCTCGCGTATCGCTTTTTTGTAATCGTAAGCCCCGCAAAGAACTACTATAAACGTGAAACCGGTGTGTCTGTTTACATTGAGCGCGAGCACGTGAGAGCCGTTCCGGGTGGATGCGGCGAAGCAAAATGCGGTGGAAATTACGCTTCTGCTCTCCCTGCCCTTCAACGGGCACGGGCAGCGGGTGCGGAGCAGGTCTTGTGGCTCGATGGCCTGAAGCGTTCCTTTGTTGAAGAAGTTGGCGCGATGAACATCATGTTTGTTTACGGCGACAAGATCAAAACGCCAGCGCTCACGGGCAGCATTCTGCCAGGTGTCACCCGAAGTTCACTTCTTCAATTGGCGAAACATTTGGGATATTCCATTGAAGAAGTTCGTCTGGATATTGCAGATGTATTGAAAGATATCCGCAACGGAACCCTCACAGAAGTGTTTGGTTGCGGCACTGCAGCAGTCATTTCGCCTGTGATTGAATTCATTGATGGGTCTGAACGAATTGAAATCAATCAAGGTCAGATTGGCAAAGTGAGCCTGCACCTGAAAAAAGCCTTGATCGACATTCAATCTGGAAAGTCGGATGACCCATTCGGCTGGCGAACCACGGTTGCTGAGTGTTGATGCAGAAAAGCAGGCAAGCCTGAGAGCGTCAAATGTCCGCCGGCAATCTGCAGGACAGCCATCGGAGCCGGTGTTAATTCACGCCTTCGACGCGATGAAACATCGCTCTTGAAGGAGTGCTCCCATGAGACTCGCCGACCTCCCGATGGTCCCGTGGACCAGTGAGCCTGGCTCAGAAAAACTCGACAACACCGAACTCAAAACAGCCTACAACAAGGCCGGTCAACCCAGTCACCTTGTTGCCTATATTTCAAACGCCTCATTTCAGAGCATGTATGGACCACACGCCTGGACCAGCGTCTTTACCGCTGGACTCTGGCTGCTCTTTTCGCGATCTGTTTCCGGCTACCAGGTTGCCTGCCGCACCACTGGAATGCGGTTTGACTGTGTTTTTGCGTTTGGACCCTGCGATATGCCAGAGGTGAGCTTCTTCCGTCAGGGCCGCAAGCTGGCCACCAGCACGGTCCGCGGCCTCACGCTCGATGAGCTCGAATGGGACGATCGTGGAGTCCACTGGATATCCCGCCGACTGGTGCGCTTTATTTTGAACGAGGTGGGGCCAGGCCTGCGCGAGTGGATTGAGAACAGCGAGCATCCCAACATCCACATTCTTCCCGAAAGGGCATTGCCCCGGGATTTCCGGGCAGCAGCCGTCGACCTTCAGTGATGTTGGGACTCGGCCTTGTCACGATGGAGTCTGCAGGCTAGTAAACCGTCTGCTCGGTTTATTATTTCCAATGAGGTCCCATCCATGCTTCTTCGTTCGCACAACCGCACGGTATCGCAGACCCGCCCCATCAAAATCACGCCAAATTTCACCAACGCACCTTTGGGTTCCGTGCTGGTTGAATACGGCGAGACCCGGGTGATGTGCACAGCATCCGTTGAAGAATCCGTGCCAAACTGGATGCGTGGAACACGTGGACAAGGCTGGGTGACTGCCGAATACTCTCTTCTCCCTGCATCAACCTCCGAACGCACACGTCGCGAAAGGCAAAACGTTTCGGGAAGAACCCAGGAAATTCAACGTCTCATTGGCCGTAGTTTGAGAGCCGTGGTCGACATGAAGCAGTTGGGCGAAAGAACAATCACCCTCGACTGCGATGTTCTGCAGGCCGACGGCGGAACCCGCACAGCAGCTATCACAGGCGCTTACGTCGCTCTCAAAATTGCAGTCGAAAAACTCATCAAAATGAACAAACTCAAAACGAACCCGATCCGCGAAGCTGTGGCTGCGGTTTCGGTTGGAATTGTTGAAGGAACACTGTTGGTCGACCTCGACTACATCGAAGATCAAAAAGCCGATGTTGACATGAACGTTGTTCAGACCAGCTCGGGAATGCTCCTTGAAGTGCAGGGAACCGCTGAAAAGCAGGCATTTTCGCGCGTGCAACTGAATGGGATGCTGGACATGGCCCAAGCTGCGCTGGTGGACATCTTCGAGGAACAAAATGTAGCCTCGGTGTAACCAAAAGACGGACACGGGGTTGGACTCGATGGAATTGTCTCCAGCAGATTTTTTAGTTGACTCACTCACCAAACGCTACGGGGCTTCGACAAGACAGTCTCCGTTGGAAAGTTCGTTCCTGACCCACCAGTTCATGGACGACACACTGGATCGCATCCTGGTCAACGTCACGCTCCGCCAACTCGAATCACACCCACTTGCGGGCTCCGACACCGCAGCCAGTCTTGCATCTTTGGAACTCGCAGGACCACGTGAAAAAATCTTTTGGGATCCCGCAAATACGCGCGTGGCGATTGTCACCTGCGGTGGTTTGGCACCCGGCCTGAACAATGTCGTGCAGAGCATGGTCACGATGCTGCACGACCGCTACCAGGTGCGGAACATTTTTGGTGTGCCGTTTGGTTATTATGGTTTTGCCCATGATGCTGAATCAAAGCGGTTCAAATTCCCCTGGCGTCGTCTCGACACACGTTCCGTGCAAAATATCGACTTCGAAGCGGGTTCAATTTTGGGAAGCGCACGTGGGCACTCAGATCCACAAGCCATTGTAGATGCGCTGGTACTGCGCGACGTGAACATTGTCTTCACCATTGGTGGCGACGGGACGTTGGCGGGTGCAAATGCCATTTACAACGAAGTCACCAAACGCAATCTGCCGATTGCGGTCATTGGAATTCCCAAAACAATCGATAACGACATCCTCTGGGTTTCAAAAAGTTTCGGATTCGAAACTGCCGTCGGCAAAGCGGTTGAAGCACTGCGTTGTGCGCAAACGGAAGCCCGTGGTGCAGTCAATGGAATTGGCCTCGTTAAAATCATGGGACGCCAATCCGGCGCCCTGACAGCCAGCGCGGCAGCTGCAATGAATGACATTGATTTTGTGCTCATACCTGAAGTCGAACTTGTTCTGGACGGCAATCACGGTTTTCTGAATGTGCTGATCCGTCGTGTCGTCGAAAAGGGATACGCGACAGTCGCAGTGGCAGAGGGTGCCGGACAAAATCTTTTTCCCGACGCAGGCAAAGAAACCGATGCAAGCGGCAACGTCAAACTCAAAGACGTCGGCCGGTATTTGAAGGAAGCCATTCCGGCAGAATTCAAGCGCCAAGGTGTCGAAACGACGCTCAAGTACATTGACCCGAGCTACATGCTGCGAGCGCAAACCACATCTTCCGATGATTCAGTTTTTTGCGCTGCTCTGGGACAAAATGCCGTGCATGCAGCGATGGCAGGCAAAACGGGAATGATGGTTGGTTACTCTCACGAACAGTTCACCAACGTCCCGCTCAAGCTCGTGACCCGCGGTCGCAAAAAATTCGACATCAATAGCCCCTTGTGGCTGAGTGTGCTGGCTTCCACCGGACAGCCTGCCAAGTTCAAAGGCACTGTCGAATGATTCGACAGGCCGCTGATTTCTGAAGCCCCCCATGACCAAGACAAAGTCCTGATTTAACGAGTTATTAACCCCCTTCAGAGCATTCGCTTTGTGGCAAGCTTCTTGCTGAGGTGCCGACACAGCGCGAAGCCTTTGTGGGGGCATGAACATGTCGCAAGCAGTCAAATTCCGTCGATTCCGAAAAATGCATCATCGTTATTGGATGGGCGGTCTGCTGACTGGCGTGTTCATCGGCATGATGCCAGCTTGTCGCTGGACACCTCCCGAAGGAATCGCCAACGGCACGCAAAGCCTGCAAGCCAACGACGTGTTGGCTGATCACAATGATGGAATCGAGAAATCGGGATACAAAATTCCAGAAACGCTGGCCGTGCGTGGTCAGTTCAGAAACCAAAC
>JBDLRR010000380.1:0-3442 GCA_039799985.1 Pseudomonadota bacterium
TGACGACGAGGCTGATGGCCTGTGCGCGATGGCGGAAGCTGCCCAACTGAGACAGAAGTTTCACAAGCAGTTCCTGCTGGGTGACATAGTCTTTTTGCAGCTGCAGGTCGGCAGAGGTCAACTGTGGTTTTGAGTACATGAGAATGAACGACAATGACACGGGAAGAATGAGTGCTCCCCAGTTGAATGCAAAGTTTTGTCTTGATGTATTCCATGCCACCCACACTGAGGCTATCCCAGCCACAGCGAATGTTGCCGTCAATGCCCACAACTGCTTTTTCCAGCGTGATGTCTGCTCGTTTTGCGCGAACATTCTCAGAGTGTGTGAAATGTTGTTTTGCCAGTCAGGGAAATGGAACGTGGCAGCGGTAAGTCCCATGGTCACGGCAGCAGCCACCAGGAAAATCGCATCTGTGGCGCGCAGAAACACCGCCGAAGAAAGAGTTGCTGCCGGGAAAATCCATGTTCCAATCATTGCAACGATGGCAACCACAGCCCAGATGAAATTGAACTTGTTCTGCTCGATCTTTCGACCCATCCACGCACAGCAAATCAGATTTGCCATTGCTGCGGCCATCCAACCTGTCAGGAAGGCAGAAAGGGCGTAGGTGTCTTTGATTTTGAATGTGGTGAAAAAAGTCGGTTGGTTGATGAAAGTGTCTGCTGCTGCGAGTGTCCAGGCCGCACGCGCAACCAGCAAATGCACAACAGCTGCAAAAAGCATGGGCATTCCAACCCAGAACGTCAGGCCAATCAAAAACACGGGAGCCAAGATTCCCAATGCAAACTCAAAAAACAGTCCACGTCGACCCTGGTTTTTGAGTGATAAAATAGCTTGTGATTGACCTTGCGAGACAACAATGGGTGGAAAAACCTGCGGTCCGAAATGACCATCGGGTCCAACGTGGGAATCGAATTGGATAAGTGGTCTTTCGCCTGATGCAAGCTTTGAGAGTTGAATCGTGAGATCTTCATTTTTACAGTTCGATTGATCGCACACGGGTTGACCAACAAGGGCAACCACGGGTTTTTCTTTTGGCCAGTTCTTTGTGTAAATCTGGTTTTCGGATTCTGTCAGGCGGTGAGTCAGCCTGACGTGTGTTGGGCGAGTCGAAAATGCCTTGTCATCAACGTAACGGCCTCGCCCCAAAGGAAGCTTTTCCGTCGCAACCTCGTATTTGCCATCGGGCATTCGTTTGAGGACGCGTTTGCATTGGTTGTTTGCGCAAGAAAAATATTCTGCCACCCAATCATTGAGCTGCATGAGAGCGGCTTCAGTTGAGGACAACGAGGCGAGGCGGGCATTGGGATTTGCCTGGCGCTGAATTGCGAATCCGCTGTAGAGGCAGATGATCGCCGCAATGGCAGCAATTGCTGACAGTCCAGGTGCCTGGGTGCGTATCCAATGCCAAGCATTCTTCAGTTGCACATTCAGAGTCGCAAGCATTGTACTCAACATCATGAACTGACCCTTTGCTCTGAGAACCTTCCCGTTCACCGCAAAAACAACGACCCCGGTTCATTTCCCGGGTAGCCTTGGGGGGTATCGGATGAATGTGTACAGCGGACGGGGCAAGAGTTGCCGGCGAGCACCGGGGGTTGACGAGACTCAAAGCCCGCCGAGCGAAATCAATTTGGGTTCCGGCAGCGAGGTTCGTGCGAAGATTTGTGCCACCTGGGCAAAACGTGCCGGTGCATCCGTACAATAGATGTCGCACTGGCTGCCAAGAAACTCTTCGCGGGAGCTGTGGGCGGAAAGAAAGCTGTCGACAGCGGCAACGATGCTCGATGAACTGTCCAGTAGGATGAGGGGTGTGTGGTTGTTGTCAGCGTGGTGAAGGATTTTTTCACCCTCTGCCGATTTGAGTACAACCGTCCGCTGGAATTGTGTTCCAAGGGTTTTTGCAATCGCCTGTGCAAAACGAGGGAAGTGCGTACAAGCCAGCATGACCACGTCGACGTCCGCGGGCATGTCTGTCAAATAAAGGCGGCAAGTTGCCTCGGCGATGTCACCCTCCGAGATTCCTTCTTCCACCAATGGCACAAACAGCGGACATGCTTTTTGCCAAACAGAATCAACGCCACATTTGCGCAGTTCAGCTTCAAAGCGTCCACTGGCAACAGTGAACCTGGTTCCAAGCACCGCGACTCGTCTGTCCTTGAGGCAAAGGCTGGCGGCTTCAGCACAAAACCCTTCAACAATTCCTATCACCGGCAGGCGAAAGACTTGTTTGAGTCGTGCGACCGCCACGCTCGAGGCGGTACCACAGGCCACAACAATGAGCTCAGCTTGTTGTGCAGTCAAAAAAAGAATTGCTTCACTGGCGTAACGCGTGACAGTATCGGCGCCTTTGTTGCCGTAAGGATAGCGCGCGTTGTCACCAAGGTAGACCGTGTTCAATTGGGGATGTCTGCCGACGACCGACTCCCACACTGTGAGTCCACCTTGGCCTGAGTCAAAAAACGCAATCCTGCGTTGATTCTTCATTTCGATTTACACCTTTGTCTCAGGAAAGATTTGGGTAAATAAATGTTCAACACGACGCGCTGCTTCGTCTGCAAAAACCAGGTTTTTTGATTGTGTCGATATTTCCCCGAGCTCTTGTTCCGTCAGTTGTGGCGCGCGGTTCAGATAATCATCTTTAAGAATACAAACGAGGCTTGCTTGCCAGCCCAAACTGCGGGCAGCCCGCACGTTCACAGGAGTGTCGTCGATAAAGCCGAGTTGTGCAGGCGAGAGCTGGTGTCGCGCGAGTTTGAGTGAATCACTGCGGCTATCGAAAATCGATTGCGCCGCATGTTGCGCTGCGGTGTAAATGCGTAGGTCAGGTTTTTCTGTTCCAACATCCTGGCTGAACAGCACCACGTCAAAAAGCTCATGCAAGGATGTGGTGCGCATGATGTCGCTCTCGTGCCACGGAGTGGCATTGCTCAATGCTCCAACGATGAAACCGTGCTTACGAAGTTTTTGGATCAGGCGTACAACCCTGGGTCTTGCTGGTCCCACGATCAGACTGCTGAGTTCTTTGACCAGCGACGGAGCAAAAACACCAGTGCTGAGTCTTTCCACCCCGAGTGCCAGTTTGTGTGCTTGTTCAGTTGGGTGGCCCGCAGCTTCCAACATGCCTTGGATGTACTGGAAAGGCCCTACAAGCCCTGAGCACCATTTTTGCATCAATTGATTTTCACGGACAATTGCCATCATCCGGTCGACCGAAAAATGCTTGGCTTCGGGGTTCAGTTCGTGCTGGCGGGCGAAAAATGAGTCCCAGTCGAGGTCAATCAGCACGCTTCCAATATCAAAGAAAATGGCCTGCAATGGTTCGGAAGGGTTTTTTTTAAGAGACTGAAAAGGTTCGAATAATTCTAGGTCTGCCGGAGAAAGTCTTGGCCACATTGTACTTCACCCTAAAGTTGCTTCACGGGAAGCCGAATCTCCCGA
>JBDLRR010000381.1:0-4353 GCA_039799985.1 Pseudomonadota bacterium
AAGCTTCCGAGATTTCAGAAGTGCGATGGTTCACGCGCGAAGAAATTTCCAGTCTTGAAGGAATACTCGAACGTCACCGCGAACTGTTGCTGAGCCTTCAGTGGGAATGAGTCAGGTCACGTTTTGGGTGGCAAATAAAAAATTTCGTGTTTGTCTTTGACGATCTTCTGAAATGAATCAGAAAGTTGGCTCCAAATAGAAATATCAACCCTAAAGGGAAGATTTGATTCCTCGAATTCCAGCTTCAACAGCGAAAGAGTTTTTTCTGAGACGAGAGGCGGATCCACGATCACAAGATCAACATCTGAATGCGGTTTGGGCGAGTCGCCCGAACGTGAGCCATGAAGCCACACCTCGTTGTTTTCAAGATGTGATTTGATGACCTTCATTAAAATTTGATGGTGTTTTTTTTCGATAATGATGCGCTCATCCTTTGTTTTTCAATTTGAGAGATTCAAGTAGAGATCGAGCTACAGTCAAGAATTTGTGCGCATTTTCCGACTTTAAAATCGGGAGGTGGCGATGGCTTTTTCTTTTCACAAAAGAGGTCAGTTGCCGCTCGCGGGGCTTTGTTGTGGGGTAAAAATACCGGTACTTCTGTTGGCTTCTGTTTTCTTCATCCCCTCATGTAAACAATCTCCTGCAAGCACATCTGCTCAAACTTTGTCGGCCAAACCTTTTTTAAGCCCTCAAAATATTTATCTTCTGCAGGAGCGTCGCGGGCAAATCCTTGCATGGTCGCTGCGCTGTGATTCCTCGGTTGCAAAGGGAAACTGTGACGTCGGCGATGCCTCTTTATTCAACGGGTTGTTGTGTTTGTCGGGCGACGGCGTGAGTTGTGGGGCGGTCAGGCGTTCGCAAGGAACCGATGGCCGCATGTGGCGGGCACCCACGCGGGTCGAAGCAGATTCCATCAATAGTTTTTCGCGCGACATGGCGGTTGGCGTGTTGGCTTACCTTGTTGCGACTCGCGATGTGGAACTGGCGCAGCGGTGGATGAACTGGATAGAGAAAAATGATTTCCGGCTGTGCGGGCAAAGCACCGACAACCGCTGTGATTTCACCCCCGGTTTTTGGATGTTGTTTCGCGATGTGTGGGAATTCCTTGGCCTGCAAACGCACGAGAAGATGAACGCATCGGTCGTCGAAGATTCGGTCATGGCATTGTTGCAGGCGCAATTTGCTCCTCCCGGTTTTGAAATGCATCTGGCGGGAGTCAATGCACTCATACGCCAATCGATGGGGCAAAAGTCACAGACCTTGGCATCGCTGACCCAAATGCTGGCTTCGCGGCAGCCCCGGAATCCTTTTTTTGCGTATCTTTCGCTGGGGCCCAAGCCAGAAGTTGTGGCCAAGACCCTGGACTGGTGCCCAGCCACTCAACCGCTCGAGCGTGCTGAGTGGAGCTTCGAACGCGATGAGTCCAGGGAGGCTTGGAAGCGTTCGATGGGTTGGGAATGTGTGATGTTGGCCAATTTTCTCGTTCGCGACCTTGCTCCCCGCTAATCGAGATTCAGGCGACGACTCTCCCTTCCCAAATGTAATGCTCAGTTTTGATGCATATTATTTACTTGTTCCCCTGCCTGACGCAACCGACCGGTGATTCGGTTGCGCATGAAACGAGCCTGTCATAAACATTTCTGTCTCCAATTGTGCTTTTGTTCGTCCGGAGGTTTGTCCTTTGAGCTCACAAGTCAGTGTTTCTTTGCCCGATGGGTCAACCCGTACTCTTCCCTCGCCCTGTACGCTTGCCGACGTGGCTGCCAACATTGGGCCGGGTCTTGCCCGCAATGCGGTGGCAGGAAAAATCAACGGACAAATCGCCGACCTGAGCACAGAACTTCGGGGTGGCGAGAAAATTGAGATTGTTGTCGGGACTTCAACCGACGGTCTGGAAGTGATTCGCCACTCCACGGCCCATCTGATGGCCATGGCCATCCAGGATGTTTTTCCGGGAACGCAAATCACCATTGGACCTGTTGTCGAAAACCAATTCTATTATGACGTGAAGCCTCCCGAGGGTGTGAAGATCAGTTCAAACGATTTTGAAGCCATCGAAAAGAAGATGCAGGAAATCGTGGCCAAAGACTTCAAGGTGCAACCCAAGGTTGTTTCGCGAGATGAAGCAACAAAACATTTCCTTGGCATTGGCGAAAAATTCAAGGCAGAAATCGTTCAGGACATTCCTGCCGATCAAGCCATCAAGATTTACGAAATGGGCGGTTGGGGCGACTTGTGCCGTGGACCTCATGTTCCGAGCACGGGCAAGTTGGGTGCTTTCAAATTGATGAGCATTGCCGGTGCATATTGGCGTGCCAACAAAGACAACGACCAACTCACACGCATTTATGGAACGGCCTGGGCAAACAAAAAAGACCTCGACGCCTATCTGCACATGCTTGAGGAAGCCAAAAAGCGCGACCATGTTTTGTTGGGCAAACAGCTCGAGCTTTTCACTTTGATTCCCGAATCTGCAGTGGGCGCTCCGTTCTTTTTGCCGAACGGCGCAAAACTGTTTGTGCTTTTGCAGAACTACATTCGCCGTAAACAGGCCGAGTTCGGATTCCGCGAAATCCACACACCGCAAGTGATGAACGTGGACTTGTGGAAAATGAGCGGCCACTACGACAACTACCGCGAGAACATGTTCTTTACGCAGGTTGACGAACAACAATACGCAATCAAGCCGATGAGCTGCCCGGCGCACGTCAAAGTCTTTCAATCGGGTTTGCGCAGCTATCGCGAATTGCCATTGCGCTATTCTGAATTTGGCGTGGTGCACCGCAACGAATTGAGCGGAACCGTGCATGGTCTGACCCGCGTTCGTCGCATCACGCAGGACGATGGACATATTTTCTGCACGCCTGAGCAAATCCAGAATGAAATGAAGCTGGCGTTGAGATTCGTTCAAGAAGCTTATCGCGATCTGACGTTCGACGAAGTCAAATTCTATCTCTCGACCCGTCCTGAAAAGCGCGTGGGTGCCGAGGAACTCTGGGATACGGCAGAGAATGCGTTGGTTGAAGCGCTCAAGAGCGAAGGAATCGACTACATCCTCAACCCTGGCGACGGCGCGTTCTATGGCCCCAAGATCGACATCAAGGTGAAAGATGCCATTGGTCGCTTCCACCAGTGTGCAACCATCCAGCTCGACTTCCAGACAGCGGGTCGCCTGGGTGCATCGTATGTTTCTGCTGGCAACAAGCCCGAAGTTCCGGTGATGATCCATCGCGCCGTGTTGGGCTCAGTCGAGCGATTTATGGGCGTGTTCATCGAGCACACCGCAGGCCACTTCCCTATCGGTCTGGCACCCGTTCAGGCACGAATTGTGACCGTGAAAGAATCTTGCAATGAGTGGGGCGAACAAGTGCGGCAGCAGCTTTTTGCAGCCGGCGTTCGCGTGGATTGCGATTTCAGCAACGACACACTCTCGGCCAAAGTGCGCGAAGCGCAGGTCGGCAAAATCCCATACATGCTCGTGATTGGTGACAAGGAAGTTGAGCATAGAACCATCACTCCCCGTTACCGCGACGGAAAGAATCGTGAGGCGATGTCGCCGCAAGCGTTCGTGTCGCTGGTGAAGGAAGAATCGGGCGTGTTTTGGGGAATCGACGTCAATCAACATTGAATTGTTCAATTGAATGAAAACCAAGGAGGATTTCATGATTTCGTTTTGCAACATGACCAAATCTATTGCTGTGGGAATTGCGGTTCTTTTCGTCTCGAGCGCTTCGGCGTCCGAGCAGAAGTCAGCAACCAAGACCGAAGCAGCGGGCAACAAGTCGCAAGCAAAAAAAGAAAGCAAAAAAGACAAATCAACAGCCAAAGAGGTGAAGAAGATGAATCCGAATGCAGTCATGGTGACCATGGTCACAAACAAGGGAACCATCAAAATCGAACTCGACAAAGAAAAGGCACCTGGTTCTGTTGAGAATTTTGTTGGCTATGTGAAGTCGGGTCACTACGATAAAACCATCTTCCACCGCGTGATCAACCAATTCATGATCCAGGGTGGCGGTTTTGATGAGAAGATGACCCAAAAAGCAACCAAAGCTCCCATCAAGACCGAGGCGTCCAATGGTCTCAAGAATGTGCGCGGAACCATCGCAATGGCACGCACCAACGACGTGAACTCCGCTACATCACAGTTCTTCATCAACCTGGTCGACAATCCTTATCTCGACTTCCCCAACAACGGCGGCTACACCGTGTTCGGCAAGGTGACCGAGGGAATGAACGTTGTTGATGACATCGCGACCACCAAGACTTCGACTTTCGGAATGCACAGCGATGTTCCAGTGAAGCCTGTCGTGATTGAATCCGTGAAGGTCGACTGACCTTCGCTTCGGTTTC
>JBDLRR010000382.1:0-9678 GCA_039799985.1 Pseudomonadota bacterium
ATGGCATTTGCGAGTTTGAGGATCTCGCCGGTTTTGCCGGCCGTGATTCGAAGTGCATCACAGTCCACTTCACGCATGACCTTGAGGGCTTGCGGAAGGTTGTTTTGCGCCCACTCCGACAGATTCATTGTTTTGGAGTGTTGGGATTCGGTGGGAAGATCGCCCAATTTGAACTGTGGGGCGATCGCCAAAAACTCATCTGACTTTTGTTTTGCGCTCTGCAAAACGTGTGCTGCTGTTGCTTCGCTCATTTGATTCCAACCATCCCTTCAAAGAATTGTCGATGTTCGCTCCGAGTTGGTTGATTCGTTTCGTGTAGCAAAGAGTTTTGTCGAAACACGGAATCACGCGTTCGCTGTCCAGTCTTTCGGAGTCAGTGAAACGGCTGCCAAGGCTCGAATTCAGAACTACAATATACTCTCGTTGGAACCCGCGCTCCGACAATCCTTTGACCAGCCCCGCTTGGCTACCGGAGACTGATGTCAGGCCTGTTTTGGACGCAAATGTGACCTCGGAGTTCTTCTGGCATTCCAAAATCTTGTCGCTGAACTTGTAGTCTCCTTTCAACTCGTCCGGAGCAAATGTGAAAGGAAAGTTTCCGACCGGAAGTTTGATTTTGTTCTGTGCAATCCATTTGGCCGGCAGGCGTGCTGGAATGCCGAAGGCGCCTCCAAGTGACTGTTTGCAGTGGAGTGTGTTGCTGAGGACTTCGTGAAAAAGCTGATTTTCGAGGTTGGTCCAGAATTTCTTTTTGACAGTCTCTGAGATCTTGAAGGGGTTCACATTGTGACCATCGGCCATCTTCCAGGATGGCAATTCTGATGCGGGGGTTTTGGAATTGGTTCGCAGCAACCAAAGCAATCGAGCCACGTCCCAGGATGGCATCGAGATGTGACTGATGCTGGAGCTGTTCTTGAGGTACATTGTATCTCGATTGCCCCATAGCCCATCCATCATGCGGGTTCGATTCATTTGCAGGGATGGCAATCCAAGGTCGGCATACAAGCTGTTGAGCGTGTTGCGGGAGGGTGTTGCAGACGGGTAGCCTGCCTCGTCTTTGACTTGTGACTCAACAATTTGGCCGTTTTTGTGCAGGTACTGAATCATCGCAGCAGTGGCTTTGTTCCCGCTCCACTGAATCATCGCATCAAGATATTCGCGCAGACTCAGGGTCACGTCGTCTTTCTGGTCGGGTGTACCAAAATCGAAGGTGAACTTCTGCTCCAACTGCGCTTCGAGTGGGCCTCTTTCTTCCAGGAAGGTGAGCACTTTTGCCAGCACGAGAATTTTGAAAATGCTCGCGGGATAGGGAGACATGAAGTTGACCGCAGAGCTTGTGGCCTCTGGGTTGATCAGGTCATCAGGTGGAAAGGGAGCTTTCCAGGCGTGCGGAGTCTGTTCAAAGAAAGGAGATGCTTTTGTAACCCGACCGCCGTCAAACCGCTCTTGAGTCCAACGCTGCAGCCGCACGTTGTTCACGGCGCCTGTGTTTTTGTCGAATTCGGCACTGACGCCTTTGGGAAAATCACGCGAGAAAAAAACATTGCTGCCGACGACCGGATTGGCGCAACCCTTTTGGAAGGCAATGACTGCCAAATCGATCTGCGGAAAGCGTTCGACGCCCAGTGGTTTGCGGCCGTGTTTGCAGGCTGATTCATTCGGAGGACAGGGGTCTTCGGTAAAATTGGGACCCAGATCCACGACCTGATCAAAGTCGGTGTTGTTGACCGCAGCCTTCAACAGACTCGCAAGCTCTTTTTCGTTGAGACACTTTTGAGTTTTGGCGAAAGCAGTTCCATTGACAGACAACGCTGTGATTGCTGCGCCGCATGCAATCGCGCGGGCGGTGACTCTTGAGCTCATGGTTGTACTCTCTCGCTTGATTCAGGGTTTGCAAAAAGCGTCTTTGACAATGTATGTTTCCAGAGCTTTTTTGGCTCCAAAGATCCTGTATTCAAATTCTTTTGTGCGTTTGAATTTAGGCTTTCCTGCGTCATCGAAGCCATTTGCTTCGTAGGTTCTCCAGTCGGTCGGATTGAGCCCTTGAATTCCTGCATCAATCAGCGGATTTCCTTGCCGGCAATCCTTGAGATATGGGTTCCCACCACCAATTGGTCCGACAAACAGATCGACCCGGTCAAACTCAATGGCTCCGCCAACATCTTGAGCGCAAACATATCCATCATGAACTTTGCCATTTCCAAGTGGAATGCCTCGCAATCGCGGCATGTAAAGCAATGTGCCAATCAGGCGCTTCTTAATCTCTGAGATAGGCTGATCACAAAATGAGAATCCGCCCTGTTTGCAGAGATGGGCAAAGTCGACAGCCACAGAACGGTAGGGATGAAGGTTGTGTCCCAGAATGCCAATTCCGAACGCATCTGATGGAAGGATTTTGTAATCCCATATTCCGTTGACGTAGTTGGCAACGTTCAAAACCCGACCATCGACAAGACGACCAGTTCCTTCCATGTCCAAATCTTCATGAAAAGACTTGCTCACGCGCGCAATCAGTTTTCCACTCACAGCCTCATACAGTGGAACCACCTTTGGGCCGGGATGAAATGATTCATCTGCAATGTTGTAGAAGGTTGGAAAGAGTGATCCGAGTGCGATTTTTTGATTCTCGCTGTTTCCAGAGGTCAGCAACTCCGACATGGGACGGAACGGGATGCCGGCCGCGGCGTCGGGATTGGGGCAAAGATCGGAATCCCAGTAGATGGGGCGCAACTTTTGCGAAGGATAAAAACATTTCTTGCCATCGACTTTGAGCTCTACCGGAGCGGGTTTGTCGAGAGTGGCATCGCGATTGACGGAGCCTTCAACGGGTTGTGCATGAAAGACCTTCGCTGCTGGTTCTGTAGATTCAGGTGATGTTGTGCATGCGCAACCATCGGGGCTGTTGGTGCAGTTGATTTTATATCGACCCGAAAAAAATGTTGATTCCGAGTGGGCTGGAGTGACGCAGGCCAAAGACCAGAATGCAACGGACATTGATGACAAAAGAAGTCGTTTGTTCATGTGTTGCTCTCGCTGTTTGAGTTTGAACATTTCAGAGGGATTTGCCCATCAAGAGCAAAGTAGTCCCCTTCCATTCCACGGTTTTGGTGAATTTATAGCCATTTTTATCGTAAAAGCCAACATTCCTCGCCTCGGGAGATGTGACAAGGTGAATACCCGGGGCATTTTGAGATTTCATGTGATTCTCGAAAACCGTCAGCAGAGTACTGCCTAGACCGTGACCCCGTGAGGATTCACTACAGTTGATATGCAGGTGCGCGGGGAATCTTTCGAAGCAGTCAGCAAAGACGGCAAACCATGGGTGCAGCGCTGCAAGATCGGCATGCAGTCGCGTGTCTGCAACACCGCAGATGTATCCGAGTGGGACAAAATTATCTTCGAGGGCGATGAAGAAACTTTCGGGATGATGTTTTGCATACCAGTCAAGGTATTTGAATCGAAATGCTTCTTTTTCATCTGGAGTCGCGAAGGTTTTTTTTGAAGATGATTCGAAAAAGATCTTCTCAACTCCGCTCCAGATTCGTCCTTTTTCTGCCGAAGGGCCAAGGTTCAAAAGCGATTTCACCTTAATCATAAGCCCAAGCCCTCTGACGATTTGAATTTTTTACGGAGGAATTTGACAGCCTCAAGAGTCTTGCGTTCAGGAAATTCCGAGTCCGGCATGATGATATGAACTTGGTTCTTGATTTCTTTTGAACTCGCAAGGCGAACCTGGCCATTGCGCAGTGCGGCTGTGAGACTGTGCTCTGGAAGAACGGCATAAAGTCCCAGCTGAACGACGGCATCCAGAATGGCTTGATGAGAGTTGACTGCTACATTTGCGTCCGGAAGAACCCGAAAGCGATGTGCAAAGTGTGATTTGAGAAAGGCATGCAGAAGTCGATCGTTGGTCCTGTAGCCGGCAAAAGCAGGATTTGGGTGTTTTTCAAGGTCTGGGTTTCCGCGTGCGGTGACAATGTGAACCTTTTCCTCAAGAAGCTTGTACGAGCGGACCGATTCTGACTCGGGTACGCGACTTGAAATGCCAACATGAAGGTAACCATTGCTCACGGCAGAAACGATTTCCGCTTCCGAGAGGTATCTGATGTCGAGACAAATTTGTTTATGAGTCTTTGCAAAGTCGAACAGGGCCGGGGCAATCAGATGGGTGCCAATTTCTGAAAAGCATCCAAAAGTCAGGGTTCCACTCAGCTCGGTGTTGATTTTTTGAACACGCGTCAGGGCATTGAGCAGGGTGTCATAGCCAGGAGCGATTTCTTTTTTCAGTGTTCGACCTGTTTGAGTGAGGGCCAGCCCGCGACTCTGACGAATGAACAATTGCGAACCAAAGGACTCCTCGAGTGTTTGCAGCTGTCGGGTCAATGCGGGCTGGGATAGGCCGAGCTTCTTTGCACATTTGGAGATGTTCAGCTCCTCCGCCAGCAGGAGGAAGGTTGGAATCAGCTCTATCGGAATGTGCTGCTTTTGAACCACGCTGAAACTCCGGATGTGCTGCATCGAATAATACACCCAGGTGATTGCGAAAAGAAATGTCCGGGTCGGAAATTGTTGTAGAGATCAGTCTGTTGAGACTGTCCAATCCTTAAACAGCTCAATACTCAAAAACATCTGTGAAATCAGTCATGCAAATTGGCATGGTAACTGCTTCATCCGGCTTGGGTGAATGACTTTTTCATTCACAAGCGAGGATGTAGGTGAGTTATGAAAAGCCTGTTTGCGCTGATTTTGGTTTCTTTTGCATCGGTTGGTGCGTGCACTGCCAACCAAACCGGTCGCAATTCAGCAGATTTCATGGCCGTTGATGCAGGTGAAGCAAAATGCACTGTCAAGGATATATCTGACTGTACCGATGCACGCGGCGGCTTGTCGTGTTTCTCCCGCTGTGGCTTCAAGCCAAGTGAAAACTTTTGCGCCATGGAACCGCTCGAAAAATGCCTCAACAACAAGGGTGGAACGACCTGTTATCAAAAACATTGCAGCAGCGAAGTACACAGCGGGCCATTCAACCCGTCAAATGGTTCGGGTGGCCTCGTGAAACTTCCGGCGAGTGGTTACGGATACGAGACCTTTGACGTTGAATCCATGCGTTATGGTCAACCAAAGATGGTTGCCCGCATCAAAGAGCTGGCCGTTCGGGTCTATAATAAAACCGGCTACAAGCTTTACGTAGGTGACTTGTCGAATGCTTCTGGTGGAAACTCGGGGCGCCACGCTGGCCATTATGATGGTCTTGAAGTTGACATTGCGATCATGGGCAACACACCGACCGTCAGTTGCTACACAATCTGGGAAGGCTGCTATCTGCGCAGCGCACAGGCGGCTTTGATTGGCGAGATATTGAACATGGGCGGATCGACGGGTATGTTGTTCAACGATTCTTCGGTTCAGAGCAAGTATCCCGGTTTCGTAGGAAGCGCTTCTGGTCATGACAATCACCTTCATGTGAATTGGCACAGATAAAGCGCAAGCAGGGGCCGAGATTTGCAGAGTTCCTGTTTTGACCATGGGACCGTGATCAACGGTCCCATTTTTGTTGCCAGCTGCCAGGAGATCTGCGAATGAAGCGCCAGCAAATCAAGAAAAGGTTTTCATCCATTTCTTTTCTTTTGGCAGCCTGCACGACGAGTTTTGCTTTTGCGGCAACCTGGATGCAGGGTGAATCTATTTCTCCGCAGGGAAGATCAAATCCGCTCGAGCTAAGCGACGCAGAGCTGCTGAGTGCTGCGCTGCGGGGGAAACAGCATGCCCTTGATTATCCGGTTGAGATTACCGGAGAGGCCCTTCCGCGCGATGCCGCCCTGCGTTTTTTCAAGCCGCAGGCTCTAAAGAATCCGCTTCTCGAATTGTTGCAAAATGCGTTCAAGAAGACTTTTAACTTCCAGTCATTCTCGGACGTCGAGAGGATGGTTGGCCTTGTTGATTATCCCGAAACGGAAGGGGCCGGTGTCTATTACGTTCCAATGCCAGATGGAAAAAGGCCTTGGTACAAGATGGGAACCAGTTTTATCGATGCACCAGAAGGCCCGGCCATCACGTTCAGTTGTGCTTCATGTCATGCGGGCAATTTGTTTGGTCGCAAGGTGATTGGACTCAACAACCGTTTCCCGCGTGCAAATGAATTTTTCCTTTTGGGCCGAACTGCGACGTCTTTTGTTCCGCCTTTATTTTTCAAGCAGGGCCTGGGTGCCACCGAAAAAGAAATGGAGATGTACCGTCGCCTTCGGGAAAATGCTCAATTTATTGATGGAAGAAGGCCACTGGTGCGTGGACTGGACACATCCCTGGCGCATGTTGCACTCAGTTTGAGTAAACGTGAAGACGATGGAGAAGCCTCGAAAACTCCGCAGTCGCGCGCATTTCCAAGAGACTCATTGCTGAAACATCAGCCTGCAGACAGCAAACCTGCTGTCTGGTGGAACGTGAAATATAAAAACAAGTGGCTGTTGGATGGCTCTGTTGTTGCGGGAAATCCTATCTTCACAAATATTCTTTGGAACGAAATTGGTCGCGGAACAGACATGGGGCATCTGACCGACTGGCTCGAGCGAAACCAATCTGTGGTTCGCGACCTCACGGCGGCTGTGTTTTCGTCGCAGGCGCCAGAGTTCCTCGACTTTTTTCCGGAGTCTCATTTTGATTTGAACAAGGTTCGCCGCGGCCAACAGTTGTTCAACGAAAATTGTTCGTTTTGCCATGGCCAGTACATCAAGGGTTTTGAAAGTTCGAATGCTGCCTCAATGAGCCAGCGTGAACTGTTGAAGACCATCAACGTCACCTATCATTCCAATACCCCTGTAGTGAACGTCGGCACCGACCTTCTGCGGGCCGAGGGAATGAATGCTCTTGCGGAGCCACTCAACCGCCTCGATGTTTCAAAGAAGCATGGCATCGTCGTTAAGGTGCAGAAAGGATACGTGCCGCCGCCGCTGGTGGGTATTTGGGCGCGCTGGCCTTATTTGCACAACAATTCGGTTCCGTCCTTATGTGCCTTGTTGATGCCATCGGCCCAGAGGCCTGTGGCATGGGATGTGGGTGAAGCGCTCTCGACATCCACCGACTTTGATTCAACCTGCAACGGGTATCCGCTCGGAGAACAAGCTCCAAAGGCTTGGGCCAAGAATCGTTGGGGCTTTTTTGATACCCGTCGTAAGGGAATGGGCAACCAAGGCCATGACGAAGGGATTTTTGCAAAAGATGGACAGTCGAGATTCTCGCGGGAAGACGTGCTG
The DNA here is from genome assembly GCA_039799985.1 of Pseudomonadota bacterium. Classification (GTDB taxonomy): domain Bacteria; phylum Bdellovibrionota_B; class Oligoflexia; order Silvanigrellales; family Silvanigrellaceae; genus RFOM01. The sequence continues at coordinate 7,251 of JBDLRR010000382.1, forward strand.
AGCCTTGTTCAGTTTTTGCAAACCCTTTAGGAACGGTTTGATGAGCGGCGTTGGGCGGGCAGCCTTTCACCTGCAGGAGTCATCATGTTTCTTTATCTTGTCCACTGTGGATTCTATGATTCTGAACTTTCAGACGGTCTTTACGAAAGTCATACGAATATTTTTGTTGCGGCGGAATCTTTTGAAGATGCCCGCGCCCGGGCAAAATCGGATCCATGAAATTTTTGGTTGTCGATTTTGCATTACTGTTGGGAGGATGATTTTGTTGGTCCGTGCCAAATTGATTGTGCCTGCGCTCTTTCTGATGTTTTCTGCGTGTGTGCCGAAATTTCAACGCGATTCGGTTTCAGCTTCGGCCGGTGAGATCACCAACCTTGAAGATCGGTTCGTCTCTGCGGGACTGGTTGAGTTGCGCGGTGGGATTGAAACCGACCTGGCTTATGCGAAGGATGATCCCACGGGAAAAATCAATTTTCTGAAGAAAAATGTTTATGGCAATTTGCGAAAATGTTTTTTGCAGAAGGAAATCGCGGCAAAGCTCAACTCTGCTCAAATCATTTTGAAAAGAAATCTTGGTCCAAAAGCCACTCTGGTGATGTACGATTGTGCCCGTCCGAGGTCGGTGCAGGAGCAGATGTGGAAGATTCTTCCTGACAGCCGCTATGTGGCAAACCCGGTATCAGGTTCCAACCACAATTTTGGTGCATCTGTTGATTTGTCGTTTCGCGATGCAACTGGTGTCGTTGCTGACATGGGCGTCCGTTTTGATCACTTTGGCCCGGAAGCGGCGTTCATTTATCCTTCGGTCTCGCAGGTGGCTCGAAAAAACCGTTTGATTCTGCGTGAAACTCTGCAACAGGCAGGACTTTTTCCTTATGATGCCGAATGGTGGCATTTCGACGGTGTTGCCAATCCGCGTTCGTCTTACAAGATTCTGGATTTTTGAGCTGAGATTTCGCCTGACGTTTGACATTGGCTGAGTTTGATTTGTGATATAATTTGAAACAAAACCTTGCGTCAAAGCTTTCTGGAGTCGCCAGTCGCATGAGAAACCTCAAACTCATTTTGTTGGGTTGTGCATTGGTTCAAATCAGTGCGTGCCGCTTTTTCACGACTCTTTCTGAACCTGCGACCCGCAGCGCATCTCCGTTTGGCGCGGACAAGACTGAGTGTGCTCTGGCCCTGAGTTCCGGCACGGTCTGCAGAATGAGCATTCAGTCTTGCACCCGCGCAGTCGAAGTCATGAAAGACATCCAGGCAAGACCGGCAAATCAACGCCGAGATATCCTGACCGATGAATTTGTTCAGAAGACTTCTCAATCCAAAGATAAAATCGAGGAAAATTGCATCATCGAGCTCGAACACTGGGCGCTCGAAAGCATCGCGGGCGGAAAAAAGGCCCCGTACAACGTCGCCGGACTCGTGATTCCCGGGTTGCAGGAAATCAAGCTACTTATCTGGGGCGGTGGAATGGCCGCCGGATTTTTGGGTGATGGTGTTGGATCGGCGTGCATGAGTGCCATCGGGTCAGGAATCAGCTACGCCGAATCCAAAAAGTGGATCCAGTGCAAATAGGTCCTCAGATCAGTCCCGGACCATAATCGTTCGTGACCACCATTCCTTCTTCGCGCACACCGTCGGCAAAGCAAATGCTGTTGGCAGCCTCGCGTCCGGTACAGACCGCGCGTTCCATCAGCGCCGATGGGTAGTCGGTTTTGAGCCAGTCGCCGGCGAAAGTCAGATTGGCAAGACCCAGTGCTTGAGGTTCCGTAGAGGAAGGGCGCAGGGTTCCTTGGCCGCATTCGAATGAAGTGAAGTTGTGGTAGCTGCCGACGCTGCTTGCAATAACGTTGGCATCGGCCATTTCAGGCATGATTTCCAGCACCGTGTTTCGGATCGCGGGCCACACTTCATCGTCTTTCAGACCAACCAATTCAGGGGTCGTATAAAGGTGGAATTCAATGATTGATCCGCCCGTCTTTTCCGACCACTTGCGAGATTCTTCTTCCAGGAGTTCAAAGCGGGCCAGGAGGTTGATGGGCCTGTGCTGCGGTGTTTCAAGGCAATCAGGAATTTCGTCGCTGGGTTTCTTGTCGAACCAAACGCGCAGCACTTTGTATGGGGGAGCTATTTTCATAGGCGCAACGGTTGATTTCAGCTTGTTCAGAAGAGTTTCGGCCGTGTCGTCATGAGCGACGGATCCCGCGATGATTTTTTGTGTTGCTCCAACGTCAGTCGCAAGAATCACGTAGTCGTATTTTCGAGTCTCACCGACGACGCCGCGGGCCTGGTCTTCATAAAAATCAAGACCTGGAACGGGCTTCGACAATTCAATTTTGGTGCCAAATGATTTCAATCGCTCGACCCAAGGGCGCAGCAGGCCGTTGTAGTGGTCGGTGGTGGTCACTTCGCGGTTGAATGCTTTGGG
>JBDLRR010000383.1:0-12182 GCA_039799985.1 Pseudomonadota bacterium
GGGCTGGACCAAAGCCGGCAAAGGCGGAATTCTCGAAAAAGACGGGCAGAGGCTGGCGCTGACGATTATCTATCCTCAACAGTCCAAGGAAACCACCGAACCAAAACTTGTGGATTTCAAGCAAAAGGCTGGCAAGGTTGGCGTTGAGATCAACCTCAAGGCGATCGACTGGACCACTTTCACAAAGCTGCTCGACGATCGAAAATTCGACGGCGCAGCGTTGGGATGGAGCCGTGACTCGGATGGCGACCTCAAGCAAATTTGGCATTCGGATTCCATCAACAACAAAGGCAGCAACTTCATCAGCTATTCAAACAAGGACGTTGACAAGCTGATCGAACAGCACCGTGCAACCCTCGACAAAAAAGAACGCACAGCCTTGGCGCGCAAACTGCAGCGCCTGATCTATGAGGATCAGCCTTACACGTTCCTGACAGAACGCCTGTATACGCTCTATGCGCACCAGAACTACGTCAAAAAAGAAAAAGACACATACGCATATTCAATTGGCCGCTCGTTCTGGCAAATCCAGAACTGACAGCCCCCTGCAGCGACAAGTGAACCATGACCTTTCCAGCTTACATTTTGCGCCGCCTGCTTCTGATGATTCCGACTTTGTTTGGAATCACAGTGGTCTGTTTCGGCATTTTTCAGATTGCCCCGGGCGGGCCTGTGGAAACATACCTCGCCAAAGTTCGATTTTCAGGGGGAAGCGGCGATGGCGGACGCGGGACTGGTCAGGGGTCCTCTGGAACTTCCTCGGCCGCGAGCAAATCGGTCACTGATGAAGTCGTTCAAGAACTGAAAAAACGCTACAACTTCGACAAGCCAATCCACGTCCGTTACTGGCTTTGGCTGAAGGACGTGACACGTCTGGAGTTCGGTTATTCGCACACCAAAGGCGAGCCAGTTATTGACGTGATTGCATCCAAGTTGCCGGTGTCGGTGACCTTCGGGCTGACCAGTTTTATTTTGGTTTACCTCATCTGCGTACCGCTGGGAATCGTCAAGGCCCTGCGTGACGGAAGCCGGTTCGATGTGCTGAGCGGCTTCATTTTATTCGTTGCCTACAGCATCATGCCAGCGATGCTCGGAATCCTGCTCATTCACTTTTTTGCAGGTGGTCAATTCCTCGAATGGTTCCCCATTCAGGGACTCACATCAATGGATTCCGAGAACTGGCCATTTTGGCAACGGGCTGCCGATTTTGTTTGGCACATGATTCTCCCCCTCACTTGTTACATGATTGGAAGCTTCACCAGCCTTACAATGCTGATGAAAAACTCCATCATCGAACAAATCAAGCAGGACTATGTGCGTTCGGCGCTCGCCCGCGGCGTATCGCTTCGCACCGCGATCCTCAAGCACGCCCTGAGGAATGCCCTTCTGCCTCTGGCCACGGGTTTCGGTGGCATCCTGACTCTTGCTTTTGCAGGAAGCATGATTATCGAACGCATCTTTAATCTGGATGGTATCGGCAGACTTTCTTACGAATCAACCCTACAGCGGGATTACCCCATCTTGATGGCCTCCATCACGATCACTTCTGTTTTGGGACTTTTGGGGCAGTTGTTGTCTGACATTCTTCTACGTGTCATCGATCCTAGAATCGATTTCTCCAATCGGGACTGAGGTTATTCATGTCACCTGATTTTCGCCGCAGGGTTCTGCTCTTTAGAAGCAGCCGCAGAGCAGTGTTTTCTGTGTTTGTCATCGTTGGACTGCTGCTTGCGGGTCTTGGAGCGGAACTGATCAGCAATTCTGCGCCCGTCATCGCGCGAATCAATGGAACTACAATTTTTCCGGCCTACGTGTCTTACGAACGTGAAGCACTTGGACTCGATGGTGCTGGCAGCATCGATTACCGCGAACTGCAAACCCAATTCGCATGGTCTGTATGGCCCCCATTGAAATGGGACCCCGTCGAAATCGACAGCGAGCAAATGGAATATCTTTCAGCTCCCAGCGCGACTCACCTCATGGGCACGGACGTTGCTGGTCGCGATGTTTTCGCGCGGCTGCTCTACGGTACGCGCATTTCGTTGCTTTTTGGTGTTGGCTTTTGGCTTATCACCTATGTTGTTGGCACGATCCTTGGGCTTCTGCAGGGGTTCGTCGGTGGTCGATTCGATTTGATTGGGCAGCGGCTGATTGAAATCTTCGGTTCCGTGCCGGTCATGATGCTTCTGATGTTTATCGTCTCGGTTACAGAGCCTGGCCCCATTCTTCTTTGTCTTTTTCTCTGTCTGTTTGGTTGGATGGGGATAAGCCAGTACATGCGCACCGAAGCATTGCGCAACCGCAACCTCACTTTTACGGAAGCTGCACAATCGTTGGGTGCAAGTCGCTCCCGCCTGATTTTCTCGCATGTTTTGCCCAACAGCCTTGTGCCAATCATCACTTTTTCGCCCTATGCGGTCATTGGCGGCATTGAAAGTCTGGCCACACTGGATTTTCTCGGCTTTGGCGTTCCACCTCCCACCCCCAGCTGGGGTGAATTGCTCGACCAAGCCCGGGCAAACTACCAGGTGGCCTGGTGGCTCGCGGTTTTTCCAAGCCTTTTCCTTTTCATCACTATACTTTGCCTGAACTTTATCGGTGAAGCCGTGCGCAAAGCCTTCGACCCTCGCGCCTAAATGGCCTAATTTATGGGCTTTTATTATTCCAAAAAAAACTGGCCAGTCGGCTTGCGCACCGTCCCCCCATTTTGTAGGGTGCGCTTTGTACAAGAAATCTATCGTTCGCGAAGTCCAGGTCTGCTCTGCCCATGAAGGGCTCACGTTTACCCTCTTCACGATGAAAGGGACCACAATGAAACGCGGCCATAAATCTCAATCTTCTTTCAGAGCCTCGCTGCTCATTGCGGCCACCGGTCTTGTGACTGCCTGCGGCACTGGAACCAGCGACAGAGCCGTCCGCAAGCTTCAGGGTCCCAACGGAACAATCACATACGTTTCTTCCTACAACAGCCCCGATGTGATTGAGAAAATCATTGGCAGCAACGAGCTGACTCCCGTTCTTAAGGACGGAGCCAACATTCCCGAAAAATACCGTCCGCTGATCGACGCCTTCGGAAAAATTTCGATGGGATGTTCCGCGACACACATCGGCAATGGTCTGGTCATTACTGCGGGACACTGCTTCGAAGCTCCAGAAAAACGCATCAACAACAAGCCCTGCGACAACGTCACAGTCGACTGGGGTTACCGCAAAGACAAAGCTCCTTACTTGAAGTCCAAGTGCACCATGGTTCTTGCGGCAGAGCTCAACGACAGTCGCGACTATGCGATCTTCAAGGTGGACGTTGCTCCGACAGCCAAAGTCGAAATCGATCTGACGGCAAAGCCAAAGTTCGGCTCCACGGTCACGATTTTTGGCCATCCCCAACTTCGTCCTCTCGAGTGGTCACAAACCTGCACCGTCGAAAACGCTTCAAATGGTGGATGGGGAGTCGACGAATTCAGCCACCAATGCGATACCGAGCCCGGCAACAGCGGAAGCACGATCATCGACGACACAACTCTTAAGATTATTGGTATTCATGATGGCGGTCGTGCGCCATGGAACTATGGAACTTACATTCTCAACACGCCAATTCTTGAATTCGTCGGTGGTGGTTCAACGCCTACCAACCCGAATCCTGCACCAGCGCCTGCGCCAGCTCCGGTTCCACCAAGCCAACCTGGCAACTCGATGAGGACACTTCCAAGCCGTTCATTCGGCCCGTTCCTCAACAACGACGAAAGAACGCTGGTTGAGTTTGGAACCGATCTGGGCCGTCAAATCAGCTTTACGCTGACAATCAACACAGAGCCCAACGCAGACTACGTCCGCGTCGTCGACGGCGAAGGTCGCGGAATTGTTTTGTCTGGTCGGCAGTCTCGAGTTTTCAGCAAAGTTGCGCTTCCAGTAAGCATCAAATTCAATTCCGACGACAGCGTCGTCTCCAGACGCGTTTCGGTGCAAAAAGTCGTTGCATATAACTGATTCAAGAACCCGCGGGCATTGGTAACGATTCCCGCGAGCCCTCCTCACCGCATGGCGCCCCGCGCTTTGCGGTTTTTTTTTTTGCTGTCATGATGTTCGGACGTTGCGAACGGAGGCGCCAGTTTCATGTATCTCTATCAGTGGTACGTCATCATCAGTGCGATCCTCATTGTCCTGGAGATCTTTGCACCCGGATTTGTTTTGTTGCCGATTGGAATTGCCGGACTCTTCACAGCCGTTGTGGCCTACTTTAGACCTGAGCTTTGGCTGCATGCTGTGTTTTTTATCTGCGGCAGTGGGATTGCGTTGATCGCCCTGAGCAAGTTCCGCGACAGCATGAACACGAAAATGCCACATGAGAATGTCGGCCCGGTGGGCCAAACGGGAGTCATCGTCGCGCACGAAGGCGACTCCCGCAAACTCAAGGTCAAAGTCTTTGGCGACGTCTGGGATATTCTTGAATCCAGCGTGCCAGCCGAAAATGGAAGTATGTTTCCGCCCGGAACCCGGGTCAGAGTGACCTCAATTTCGGGCAATAAAGTTGCTGTCGAAAAAATTCAGGAGGGATGAAAATGGAATTTTTTGGGCTTTTCCTCGTCGCAGTGTCTGTGATTGTATTGTTTGCGATTGCCAAGAGTATTTATGTGATTCGCCAACAGGAATGCATCATCATCGAAAGGCTCGGCCGTTTTCACGCCGTGCTGGGCTCTGGTCCTCAATTGATTTTTCCGTTCATTGATCAACCCCGACAAATGCTGTGGATCCGCAACGGAATCATCGTTCCGCTGGATCGCATCGACCTGCGTGAGGTCGTGCTCGATATTCCCGAGCAACGCGTGATCACCAAAGACAACGTTGGCATCACCGTCGACGCAATCATTTACACGCAAATCACCGACGTGCGCAGAGCGGCATATGAAATTCAGTCCTTGCCTTTGGCCATTGGTCAGCTCACACAAACAACTCTCCGCAATTTGATTGGTGAACTGGAACTCGACCACACCCTCTCAAGCCGCGATGCCATCAACACTCGTCTCAAGTCGATTTTGGACGAAACTGCCGACAAATGGGGGCTCAAGGTCAACCGTGTGGAGCTGAGAAACATCACACCACCGCTTGAAGTTCAGCAGGCAATGGAAAAGCAGATGCAGGCAGAGCGTGAAAGACGGGCACAAGTCCTGTCTGCCGAAGGTTCAAAGCAAAGCCGCATCCTTGAGGCCGAGGGCGATAAGCAAAGCCGAATTGAACGTTCGCAGGGTGAGCAACAAGAAAAAATCAACCAGGCGTTGGGTGACAAGGACGCGCTGATTGCCCGGGCAGATGGTCAAGCTCGCGGCATCGAAGCAGTCGCCCGCGCGCAGGCAAGCGCTATTGCAAGCGTAAGAGATGCGTTTGGTGATGCAAAAATCGCATCGCAATATTTGGTGGCCATGGAATATCTGAAACGCTTTGGCGAGATGACCAGCAAAAGCAACGACAAAGTTTTCATTCCATACGAAGCCTCCGGAGTGCTCAGTTCACTCGGAGGCATCTCGGAAATGCTCAAATCCGGAACCTCAGCAGCTCATTCATCGACGTCGAAGTTGTGATACACCGCCTGGACGTCGTCTTGCTCCTCGAGCTTTTCAATCAGCTCGAGGGCATTCTTGCCATTGTCACCAGACAGTGAAACCCGAGTGTCGGGAATCATTTCCAAACCCGCTTTGTCGAACTGAAGTCCGCCTGCCACAAGCGCATCGCGAACAGAGGCAAAGCTGGTGGGTTCCGTGTATACAGTCGCAAAACCATCTTCAACGACCACATCGTCGGCGCCAGCTTCGAGCGCCAACTCCATCACCTTGTCTTCCGTGACGGCACCCAAAGCGATATCAAACACGCCCTTCTTTTTGAACATCCACGCAACCGAGCCCATTTCGCCCATGTTGCCGTTGTTTTTTGTGAAGATCTTGCGCAATTCCGGGTTCGTGCGATTGCGGTTGTCGGTGAGAACTTCAACGAGAATTGCCGAACCACCCGGACCGTAGCCTTCATAGGTGATTTCCTCAAAGGTCATGCCTTCGAGTTCTCCGGCACCCTTTTTGATGGCTCTTTCAATCACATCCTTGGGCATGTTGTTGTCGCGTGCCCTGTCGACGGCCAATCGCAGCTTGGAATTGAAGTTGGGATCACTTCCTGTTCGGGCAGCCACCATGATTTCGCGTGCCAATTTTGTGAAAACCCTTCCACGTGCAGCGGCACTCGCAGCCATTCGACCAGCAACAGTAGCGTGACGACCCATAGGACATCCTTCCTTTGATACTATTTAACGCAGAAACCTTAACAACGGTTTAGTCACGTGGAACAGCTCCTGGAGGAACTGCAACTTCAAAGAGCACTTGCAACCATCTGTCCCACTTTGAGTGCATCATAGTTACAGCGATGACAAACAGATGCCAAGAGCTCGACTTTGCCCCTTGGTGATCTTTCGATAATCTTTTTCGGTCACTCCTCGCAGAGAGATTTTTTCGTAATAATCCGGAGGACTTCATGGGACAAAAAAGACAGAAGCAACCACAGGATAGTTCAGCTCAGCCGCGGGTTGCCGTGGTCGGTGCGGTACGCACACCGTTTGTCCGCTCCTTTGGAGTGTTTGAACGCGAGACACCGCTCAGTCTGAGTCTGCGTCCGGCCACCGAGGTTATCGCCCGCACAGGCGCAAACGCATCGGATATCGACGAAGTGATTTGGGGGGCGGTTGTTCCACAAACCAAGAACCCCAACATCGCGCGCGACCTTGCCCTGTTCGCCGGCCTGCCGAAGTCGATTCCCGGTTACACCATCAACCGCGCGTGTGCGAGTTCGTTGCAGTCGGTTCAACTTGCTGCCGATGCCATCCTCGCAGGTCGCAACCGAATGGTGCTCGCAGGCGGGGTTGAGGTTTTGTCTGACGTGCCAATCACATTTTCAGATGAAGCAAGACGCTTTCTGACCCGACTTTCGCGCACAAAAACCATCAAAGAAAAACTTTTGATGATGTCGGAATTCAATCCCAAGGCTTTTCTTCCCAAGCCGCCCGCACTGGCCGAGCCCTACACTGGATTCACCATGGGTGAACACGGCGAACAAATGGCTGTGAAGAACGACATCTCGCGTGAACGGCAAGATGAATTGGCCATGATAAGCCATCATCGTGCAGCAGCCGCCATAGAAAAGGGCTACCTGAAAGACGAAATCGTGCCGGTGTGGTCGGGTGTCAGCAAAGAGAATTTCGTGGACGCCGACAATCTGGTGCGCGGCGACACTTCACTTGAAGCGTTGGCAAAGCTCAAACCTGCATTCGACAAGCGCAACGGCACTCTCACTGCGGGCAACTCGAGCGCGCTCACCGACGGCGCATCGGCTGTGCTGCTGGCAAACTCAAACTATGCCTTGGAGCATGATTTGCCGGTGCTGGGTTACGTGGTTGATTCTGTCACGGTAGCGGTTGACCCCAAAGATCAACTGCTGATTGGGCCTGCATACGCGATTCCAAAATTGCTGATGAAACACAACCTCAAGTTGTCGGACATTGGAGTTTTTGAAATTCACGAAGCCTTTGCCGCACAAGTTTTGAGCTGCCTGGATTCCATGTCCAACACCCGTTTCTGTCAGGAGAAGCTCTCTCTCGAAGGTGCTTTTGGTGTGATCGATCCTTCCAGGATGAACATCGATGGCGGAAGCATCGCCTATGGTCATCCGTTTGGTGCAACAGGAGGACGCCTGGTCGGGCGCGCACTGCGTATCGCCCAACGCACAGGCTCGCGATACGCGCTGGTTGCCATCTGCGCAGCGGGTGGCATGGGTCAAGCAATGCTTCTGGAAGCACCTCAAAATTGAAGGGACCTTGGAAATGAACAACAATATTCAATCGACAACAAAGACTCTTCGGGTTTCCTGGCAAGACAACGTCTGCATCATCGACTTTCATGACGAATCAAAATCTCTGAACGCATTCTCGCGTGACATTCTGGCAGATCTTGACCAAGTGGTTTCGCAGGCTCTGGCAACCCCCAGCATCGCAGGGCTTGTGATCACATCGTCAAAACCAGGCTGTTTTGCCGCTGGTGTCGACATCAGCATTTTCGACACCCTCACAACACAAGCGGCGGGCGAAGAGGCTTCGGCAGCATTGCATGCCGTTTTCAAAAAGTTTGCAGATGCACCTGTTACATCCGTTGCGGCCATCAATGGCGTCTGTCTGGGTGGTGGTCTTGAGCTTGCTCTGGCGTGCCACGTCAGAATTTGTTCTTCCCATGCCTCAACACAATTGGGCCTTCCAGAAATTCAGCTTGGTTTGTTGCCAGGTGGAGGCGGAACCCAACGTCTGCCTCGAGTGATTGGAGTCGCACCCGCACTCGACTTGATTTTGACCGGAAAGAAAGTCGACTCAAAGAAAGCTCTCAAACTGGGCCTGGTGAGTGAAGTCGTTCCCGAAAATCAATTGCTGCGCAAGGCCGTCGAAGCTTGCAAAACTCATGCGCCCGTTTCACTCGACAAGAAGCTTTCACCTTTGGGATTCCTCGGCCAATTCAAAAGTGCCGATGATGTTCAAAAACTCGCCCTCGAGAAAAATCCCATCGGCCGGACAATCATCGAGCGAAAAACTCTCGAACAAATTGAAAAGAACACCAAGGGATTTTATCCCGCTCCCAAAAAGGCACTTGAGTCTTTGATGAAAGGACTTTCGCGTCCACTTTCGGAAGGACTCAAAAACGAGGCCAAACTTTTTGGCGAACTGGTTGTAACACCTGAAAGCCGCTCGCTTGTTCATATTTTCCGAATCATCACTGCTGCCAAGAAGAATCCTTTCAGCGCCGATGCACAAAGGGCTGCAAGAGAATCGGTCGTGAACCCGTTGCTTTCCGGTGAAACCATGGTGGGCATGATTGGTGCCGGCCTCATGGGCAGCGGAATTGCCACTGTGCTTTCTGAAAAAAATATTCGATGCGCACTCATGGATCGTGACGGTGCAGGAATTCAACGTGGCTTGAAAGCAGTTCAGGGTTATTTTGATGAGCGCATGCGCAAGCGCAGAATCAAAAAATTCGACCGTGATGCGGCCATGGGTCGGGTCCTGCCGACCACATCATTGGCGAGCTTGTCGGGCACTCCTGTGGTGATTGAGGCGGTGTTTGAAGACCTCGCCGTGAAGCACGACATGCTCAAGCGATGCGAGGCTGCTCTGCTGAATGAAGACTTCATTTTTGCATCAAACACTTCGAGCTTGCCGATTTCACGCATTGCTGCCGCTGCAAGAAAACCCGAAAATGTGGTTGGAATGCATTTCTTCTCGCCGGTTCCAAAAATGCCTTTGGTCGAAATCATCACGACTTCATCGACCTCCGAGCGTGCTGCGAGTGCGGCGTTCGATATCGCAGCCAAGATGGGCAAGAACATCATCGTGGTCAAAGATGGCCCTGGCTTTTACACCACCCGAATCCTCGCCTTTTTGATCGCCGAAGCGCTCAACATCCTTTCAGAAGGAGCAAGCATCGAATCGATCGACACGGCGCTGGAACGTTTCGGCATGCCGGTGGGTCCCATCACGCTTCTGGATGAAGTTGGAATCGATGTGGGCGCGCACATCATCACGGTCCTCAAGGAAGCATTTGCAGACCGTTTGCAGATTCCGGCGGAACTCGAATCCATCATCGCCGAAGATCGCAAGGGCCGTAAGAATGGTCGTGGCTTCTATACCTACGTCGACGGCAAAAAAGACAAGCCCGACACTTCAATTTATAAACACTTGAAGCACGGCGATGACCGCAAACAATTCGACATGAAGGTCATTGCCGACCGCTGCATGTATGTTTTCATGAATGAGGCTGCCCGCTGCCTGGATGAAGGAATCATTGACTCGACCGACACCGGCGACCTTGGAGCGATTTTTGGACTCGGGTTCCCTCCTTTCCTCGGAGGCCCATTCCATCATGCTCAACAGATCGGTTATGCTCGAGTCGCCCAGACTTTAACAGAAATGTCAGCTGTTTATGGCCCACGTTTCGCACCGGCATCGCACTGGGCAAAACCTGCCCGGTGAAGACCGGTTTGACGCACCCACGACGGAGCAATTTGAAAGCACTCAATTGCTCCCGATACATGCACGAGAGTGCTCGGTTTCGCGAACCAGAATTTGGGGTGATCGTGTTGAACTGCGTTTGCAAAACATCATTCATCGCGTCGGGAAGTGCCATCGCATGGGTGGCTCTTTCTTGCTTGATGATCGGCTGCGAGACTTCACCACCACAAGTGAAGACGGCAGTCCCAATCTCTTGGGGAGAATCCAGCAGTCTGCAACTCTCGCCGGAAACCGAATCTGCTTCGGTGCCTTGGCGAAAAATTGTTGTCCTCTCGCGCGGCGTACTGACCATCGGCCTGCAGGCGAACACCAACGGCGGCAAAGTCAATCTTCACGTTCGCAACGAAACCGGCCGACGCAGCATCTTCCAAAAAGAGATCGACCTCGCACCCAACTCACCGGTGAATGTGACTCTGAATGTTGAAGCAGGCACCTATTTCATGGTCCTCGAACCCCTTCAGGGCCAAATGTTGACTGCTGCCATTGCAGCCCGTTTCCAACCCGAGGATCCCGACGCTTTGTCGGGCCCCGATAAAGGCCGCGACGGCGCACAATCGCTCGCGACAGCTCAACCCAAAGAAGGTTCAGTGAGCTACCGCGACAGCAATCGCACAGACTGGTTCAAATACGAAGTCGCAAATTCAGAAACACTCCAGCTCAAATTCCAAACGCTTGATCAGGCTAAAGGTGTTAAAGCTGAATGCATTACCCCCACAGGTTTGACCTTTGAACTCACCGGCCTCGACAAACTTGTCGTGCGCGAACCCGGAAGCATCTGGATTCGTGTGTATGCAGATCAAGCAGATTCCTCTGGGGGCTATCGGCTTACTGCGCTCAGCTCTCCTTTTTTGGGAACCGAACGCAAGGGAATCATTCTGAAGTACAATTCGACTTCCGCAACCATCAACATGGGAACAGATGATGGTGTGCGCGAAGGGCTCAAGGGATACATCCAAAGGCCAGACGGATCGCTGGTGGATTTTGTGGTTGAAAAGGCCTTGCGACGCAGCTCAACTGCAAAAGCCAAAGCGGTGTTCAAAGATGTTGACTTGAACCTGATGGTCCACTTCGAGAAAAACTGAAAACGTGACTTCCTCAGTCAATGATCCACGGCATCAAGCCATCGTTCAAATCCAGACGCTGATCTGCTGTAAATTCTGAATTTGTTTTGGGCGTTGGTTCTGGTGCTTTTTCGAGGTGCGCCGGCTTGAACCAACACAATGGGCGCGTGCCTGAGTTGAATGAATCCGAGACAAAACAGGAACTCGAGCGGGCCTCATTTTCCGCTGAAATCGTGTTTTGACCAAGAGGATTGCCACGGCCGGGAATATTGCTGAAGTTGAATTCGCGAGTGCAACGCAAACCCATCAACATCGAATCGACCCGACACTGTGCCATGGGATGCGACACGATCAGCTCCTTAGCGACACTGCCGTCACGCCGCTTGATGGAAGGCATGCCACCTTTCGAGGTTTTGCCTTCGAGCTCGGCATTGATGTCCACGGCCCGGTAAATCCGTTTGCAGAGATTGACGTCATTGCTTTCGGTGAAAAGTTCCTCACAGCCCGAATCAGTCACATTTTGAAAGGTTGAGTTGATCTCGGTTTGATCTCGCCACAGCTTTTTAGCGCAAGCTTGGGTTGCCCAATAATCGGCTTGTCCTTCGGTGGCTGCCCATTCATCCACGCTGTGCGAATAAAACGGATATCCACCGATGTGATGGCCCATCTCGTGACAAAGAATCAATGTGTAGGTGTCTTCTGTAGCTGAAGGGAATTTTGGGATTCCTCCCCAGACTTTGATGAACCATTTTTTGTGATCATAGGAGCGAGTCGCCATGGCACCTGCACTGGTGGCTGTGAAATCCAGCTCGGTAAAAAGCTTGGCACCATGCGACGCGACAATTGGCTCAAAGAATTTTTGAAACTGCTGCAGTAGAGTCAGCGCCTGTTGTTCGGTGATCGCTGCAATAGCAGAAGGGGTCACAACTGCAGGCAGCAGTTCAACAACTGCCAAGGAAAAAAGACTCTTTGTGATGCTTGCTTTCATGGCGACATCCTGGTTGAGACAAATCGATTGCGTTTAGCAAATCTTATCA
>JBDLRR010000384.1:0-3806 GCA_039799985.1 Pseudomonadota bacterium
TGCAGGCAGGAATGAACAGAATTGAGGCCTTCGATCTTGACCTTTCCGGACGTCAGCTGCCACAAAGCCTGCTGATAGTTTCAGACGACATCCTTCCGGAAGAGGCCCGAGAACTGATCGACTCATCGCAACAACTCAAGTGTGAATGGTTGACTCCAGCCGACGCTCTCGATCGTCAATTTTCGAATTCAGACGAATGCATGCTTCTGTTTATTTCAAACACACAAAAGCTGAAAGAAAAGCAAATCCAGAAGGTCATCAACCATGTCCGCTCGACCGGTACTCCGGCCATCCTCATGAGCCAACAACCACGACGAGGCGAATCGCTGACAGCGATGCGACTTGGTTTCGTCGGTTACCTGACTTTGCCGTTCGAGCAGGACGAATTGCAGAAACTGCTGATACTTACTATGAACAAATCAGTGCGCGACAGTATTGGAAAAATGGGATTACTGACCAAACACACTGTACGTGACCTTGTTCCATCGCTTGGAAAAGTGCTGCTTGGAAACATCGCAAAATCGCATCAAAAGGATGCCTTGGTGTTGTCGAACACCCTGACAAACCTTGGTTTCAAGGTTCATGAAACCTCAACTGTTCACAGCTTTTTCGAACTGCTCCACAAGGGCAGCTTTGAATACATTGCCTTTCCCGAAGAACTTTCAACTGGTTTGAAACGCCGCATCCAGGTCGGCTGTCGCGACATTCCATGTGTCCTGTTTGGCGAAGAACGGCTCGATGACACAACTCGCGGCGACGAGAGTAGATCCAATGGTGGAGCCATGTCGTTCAATTGGGTCCGGATTACAGATGTTGGAAATCCGGAAGTGGTCAAAGATGCATTGAAGGTTGCCCAAGAAAAAGAACGAACATTCTCTGAACCACAGGAAGGACTAGACGAGACTTCAGAGAATGTGGATGAAAATTACGAGATAGCGATCTGACGCAGCAGCCACTGCTCTCAACTGATGCTCATTGTCCAGCGAATACAGCTTCGATTTGCGCCAATGCCCATTCCATCGATTCACGCGCAATAACCAAAGGCGGAGCAAATCGAATCGTGGTGGAACGCGTCTCTTTGGCCAACAACCCACGCAACGCCAATTGCTCGGAATAGTGTCGGGCTGGTCCGGCGGCAGCAGTCAACTCGATTGCGTTGAGCAGACCTTTTCCGCGCACTTCTTTGACCTTGGCGGCTGGCAGATTTCTCGAAAGCTGACTGCGGAACAATTCACCAAGCTCGGCAGCTTTTTGCGACAGGTTTTCGTCCTGCAAGATCTTGAGAGCAGTACGCGAGAGTGCACAGGCCAACGGATTTCCTCCAAACGTTGAACCATGATCACCCGGCTTGAGCAATCCCAGCACTGCGTCATTGCCGACAACTGCCGAGATTGGATAAAATCCACCGCCCAGTGCTTTGCCCAAAATCAGCAAATCCGGTTGGCAATTCTCGTGTTCATAACAAAACATTTTGCCCGTGCGGCAGAGACCTGTCTGAATCTCATCGACAATAAAAAGAACATTGTGCTTCTTGCAGACACGATCGCACTCAGCCAGATAACCAGGCGGCGGAACAATCACACCTGCTTCACCCTGAATTGGCTCGACAAGAAAACCCACCGTGTTTGGTGTGATCGCAGCCTCGAGTGCTTTTGCATCTCCGTAAGGGATAATCTTGAAGCCACCGGTGAAAGGTCCAAAATCCGCACGGTATTGCGGGTCGGACGAGAATCCAACGATCATTGTTGTTCGGCCGTGAAAATTGGCATCGCAAACAATAATTTCAGCCTGGTCTTGAGGAACTTTCTTGCTGCGATAGCCCCACTTTCTCGCGAGTTTGACCGCGGTCTCAACGGCCTCGGCACCCGAGTTCATCGGCAGAGCCCGATCCTTTGCGCAGAGCTGGGTCAATTCTTTCAACCATGGCCCCAGTTGATCGTTGTAAAATGCACGCGAGGTCAGTGTAATTCGTGACGCCTGCTGAACCAGTGTTGCAGTCATCCGGGGATGCACATGACCCTGATTCACGGCACTGTATGCACTCAACATGTCCAGATATCTTTTGCCGTCCACGTCCCAAACCCATTCAGCTTCGCCGCGGGCCAGAACCACGGGAATGGGGTGATAATTGTGCGCACCATATTCGTCGTTCCAATGAATATGGCTTCGGCCAAGGTTCGAAAGCGGTAGGTTCATGTCTGCCATAATGTCTGTCCTGTTCGTTCTTCTTTATGCTTGTCTTGTTACCAATACCGGAGCATAAGAACGATGGAAAGTCTGCACCCTGCAGAATGCAAGGATTATAGGCATGAATACAAATCAAAATGACAATGAATTGTGCTGGATCCACATCCGCGACGTCTACACTTTCCTTTATTTGGGTGCGAACCCGCATGAACAAAAGGTTGGGCAAAACCTCAAAATCGATCTCAGCGTCCAGGTTCCATATCGCAACACCCAAGACAGCCTCGAAAACGTCGTCGACTACAGCAAAATCATAGAACGGGTTCAGACCTACATTCAGGGATTGGGAAGAGTCAGCTTGCTCGAATATCTAGCAGAAGAGCTTTTAAACGTGATTGAATCTGAATTCAAAGGCGTCCGCGCTGCCCGAATCGTTCTCTACAAAGCCTTCGTCCCATTGAGCCATTTTACGGGCTCCGTGGCCATCGACGTCCAACGCCAGTTCTCTTAAAGCGAAGTCCGACAATAACCCATTCAAAAAACAAACTGAAAATTGAACAATGAAAAGAGCCCTGCTCTGAAATTCAATCCAGAGCAGGGCCCTCAACATTTGCCACGAGGCCTCGAGATCAACTCTCGATAAACGCCTTGAGCTTCTTCGAACGGCATGGATGCCGCAGCTTGCGCAGTGCCTTGGCCTCAATCTGACGAATACGTTCGCGCGTCACATCGAAGCTTTGTCCAACTTCCTCAAGCGTATGGTCCGTCTTTTCACCAATACCAAAACGCATTCTGAGCACCTTCTCCTCGCGCGGGGTCAAGGTTGCCAAGACCTTGCGCGTTTGGTCAGACAAACTCTGGTTCGCGACGATATCGACCGGCGCACCACGTGTTTTGTCTTCAAGGAAGTCACCATAATGATTGTCTTCCTCTTCACCAATCGGAGCTTCCAGTGAAATTGGCTCGCGTGCAATCTTCATGACCTTGCGTACCTTCTCAAGGCTCATGTCCATGCGCTGAGCGATTTCTTCTGGAGTCGGCTCACGGCCCATTTCCTGCACGAGGTAACGACTTGTACGGACCATTTTGTTGATGGTCTCAATCATATGCACAGGAATACGGATCGTGCGAGCCTGGTCAGCAATCGCACGGGTGATCGCCTGACGAATCCACCACGTTGCGTATGTACTGAATTTGTAACCACGACGGTATTCAAACTTCTCAACCGCCTTCATCAGGCCAATGTTGCCCTCCTGAATCAGGTCGAGGAATTGCAGACCGCGGTTCATGTATTTTTTGGCAATCGAGACAACAAGACGCAAGTTGGCCTCAATCAATTCACGCTTGGCATCCTCAGCTTGCCGGTTCGCCGTGCTGACGACCTGATACATGCGGGGAATTTCCTTGCGTGGAAGAAAGCATGCTTCCTCGCTGCCACGGATTGTCTGTTGCGTATTGATGTACGAACGCTTGCAGGCTTCCCACTCTCTTTCAGAGAGGAAGTTCACTTCCAAAGGACGAGGCGCATCAGCTTCGGCATAGGCTCTCAGCTTGCTCTCTTCCATGCGGGTTCTGTACTTCAGCTTGTTCAGCTCTTTCTCAACATCTGCAACCGCTTTGGC
>JBDLRR010000385.1:0-3063 GCA_039799985.1 Pseudomonadota bacterium
TGAGCCAGTTTTCAAGAACGGACTCTTGTGGGATGCCGTCGCGCGTCGCTGCTGCCTGCGCCAGCGAAAGCAATCGCTCTGTGCGTGTGTAACCAGGGAGAACGTTGTTGACCGTGATACCCTTGGGGGCGAGTTCATTGGAGAGAGTTTTTGCAAAACCTGCGACTGCAGCGCGGATCGTGTTTGAAACTCCAAGTCCGGAAATCGGCATTCTCACCGAGGTGGAAATGATGTTGATGATCCGGCCATAGCCTGCCGCCGTCATTCCCGGGACGAACGCCTGACACAGCTGCAGCTGTGAAAGAATATGTGTTGTCAGGGCTGCTTCAAATGCACTTGGTTTCGCATCCAACAAAGGACCCGACGCAGGGCCACCGGCATTGTTGACAAGAATATGCAGGGTGCCAACACTCTCAGAAATCTTCTGAACCGCCGTTTGGATATCGTCCGACTTGCTCAAATCGGCCGCGACGCAGATGTGATTCTGTGGGTTGGGCAGAGCTGATCTTGCTGCTTCGAGTTTGTCCAGCTGACGTGCAAGCAGAACAACACGCGCACCTTGTCTTGCAAAAACCTCAGCGGTTGCCCGTCCGATGCCTTGCGATGCTCCGCACACGAGTGCATTGAGGCCCGTGAGGTTGAAAAGTGAAGGGGCTTGCATGCTGTTTCTCCTCAAATTGACTGCGGTGGCAACGGAGCGTTCACAAGTGGAACAACAAAACGCTTGAAGTCGCGCATGCTCGTGATCACTTCATCGTTGTTGTGATTGAAGAAATCAAACCAGAGCAAAAGCCGGTCGTCGGGGTGAAAACGTTCCCTGATTTGTGCTGCACACTCCATGGCATTGCCGACAATGGCATTGTTGACTGCATTTTCGATGCGGGACGGATCCAGCGTCCCCTCCAAGGCATGCCAATAGGTATTCAATGCCTTTCTTGCCTTTTCATGAGCGCGTGCACTTTGTTGAGTTGGAGTCAGTCCGGGACTGGCATCGACAAACACCAGCACCGTTCGCGGCATCAACGAGCGGTTCCATGGTCCACCAGCGGGGTGATAAGTCTGCGGCATGCGAGCATGCGCGCGCTCAATTTCATCTCCGGGAGTGATGGAAAGGTTCATGACTCCGCAGGGTAGGATGCTGTTGGCAAAGTCCTGTATTTTTGGTTCATGTGAACCAACGTAAAGTTGAAGATCTTCTAAAGTTATTTCTTTTGGAATCACTCCGGTGCGGGCAAATTTCCATCGGTTTGCGATGTTTATTTCCGACGTATCAGTTTTGCCTGCAGCTCGCTGAACTCTTTGCCAGTCGTCGTCGCTGCGCATGTCCTGGCGTGTGAGAACAGTGGGAGCAACGTCAGTTGAAGAAAACACGTCGCCACGCATGAATCGCAAAAAGATTTCCAGTGCTTCGGCAAATATTTTGCCTTTGAGCGCGGGCCACGCTGCAAGTTCGACCTCATCGCGCGGAATAATACCGTAGGGTGCACTTGAAAAAGGGAAGCGACCGGCAGCTATTCCCAAATGAAGCTTGCGACCTGCATCGGGCGAGAATTGGTGCAGCGAGAGAAAACTTTTGACCGATTCTGCATGGGCCATCGGGCCGCCATTGCAGAGCAGGCTCTTGATGGCTGAACCAACGGCGATGCGTTTTGTTTTGGCAAAAATATGGGGTGCGATGAGCAGAATGTCGGTGTTGAGGCCAATTTCACCCTTGAAATTTGGAATCACGGCGCCAGGGTTGTTTTTTTGAACTTCACAAGACAGGTGACTCTCGGCCACCCAGGCCACTTCGTAGCCAAGTTCATCAGCTGCCTGGACCTGATCGAAAAAATGAGCAAACATCTGTTTTTCAGTGGGCTGAAAGCCATCGACGGGTGTCTGGCAAATCGAAAAGAAGACATCAAACAGCATCGGCACAGCCTTTCGTTTGGGGTCACCGGCAGTATCCTGGAGGAATCCTATGCAGGGTCTTTTATATGATATTTCTCCAAAACTCACGCCCCGCACGGCAGTGTTTCCGGGCGACACACCTCTCAGTCAGGACGTCCTGTTGAGCTTCAAAAGCGGGCAACATCTGATGTTGTCGGCCCTCAAAGGCACCGTGCACCTGGGGGCTCATGCCGATGCGCCTTGCCACTACAGCCCTGACGGTGAGGACATTTCTCAAAGGGAATTGCGTCGATATTTGGGTCTCTGCCAAGTGGTCACGGTCACCTTGCCGCAGCCCGGGAGAATACTTTGCGAACATGTGAGTGGAGTTGAATTCTCCGCTCCTCGCGTGCTTTTCCGCACAAATTCATTTCCGGATCCTGAGCAATGGCAGGATGATTTTTGTTCGCTGAGTCCTGAATTGATTTCAGCGCTCGCCGCACGCGGAGTTATGACCCTGGGAATCGATACTCCTTCTGTTGACCCACACGATTCCAAGGCCCTTGAGAGTCACCAGGCGTTGCTCATGCACGATGTGGCAGTTCTCGAGGGACTCGATTTGTCGAAAGTTCCCGATGGCGAATACACGTTGGTAGCTTTGCCTCTTCCTCTTGTTGGATTCGACGCCTCGCCGGTGCGTGCTGTTTTGCTCCCGGCCCGAATGCCCATCGTTTGAATTGATGATTGCGGCATAACCTTTGCTCCCTCTTTTTTCTGGAGAGGGAGGACATTTCATGTTCCGCATCAATTTAAAAAATGACCTTTTGAACGAAACCCGCAGAAAAACGCCACTTTCTGCCCCGCGCGTCAGCGTTGCGATCATGACAGCAGTGACTGCCGCAGGAGTCTGGGCCTGCTCTTCCTCAAATTTCGACGTCACTCCTCCAGGCCCCACAGTCACTCCTTCGGGCAAGAAAAATGAACCACAACCCTTGAACCCGGCGGATGGAGGCAGCGGTAATCCCAGGGAAAGCGAGCCGCAGGACCCGAAACGGGTGTTGTCTTTGCAGATCACTGGGGTTCAGCCGGATGCCTGGTGGAACAATTGTCTAAAGATTGAGATGGGTGAAAAGACATTCGACATTGGCTGCACCAAAGACAAAAACGTCACATCCAATGTCGTTCGCATTCCGA